>JAICMB010000834.1 GCA_025929455.1 Bryobacteraceae bacterium
ATTGCCCAGATCCTCGCGGCGCTCGACCATCTCGACCACGAATGCCTGCCGCGCCGGCATGTCGAACGCGTTGATCATGCCCTGCGCGAGCGCGAGAACCAGAATTTCCCAGACGGTGATGATTCTCGCCAGCGCCAGCCCTGCCAGCGCGAGCGACTGCAGCATGGAAAGCGTCTGGGTGACAACGAGCGCCCGGTGGCGGTCCCAGCGATCGATCCATACCCCGGCGATCGGGCCGAGAAAGAACGCGGGCGCCTGGCCGGCAAAGGAGATTACGCCAAGAAGGGCGGCCGAACCAGTGAGTCGATAAACCAGCCAGCTTGTCGCGACGCGCGTCATCCACGTGCCGATGACGGATATTCCCTGGCCGGCGAAATAGAGCCTGTAATTCCGTGACCGCAGCGCGCGAACCGCGAACCCCAAATCAGGCATGGAAGTGATCAGGCATGAAACACTCAGGCGCGAAACGGTTCAGGCAAGTAGCCGCCCAGTGTTAGTGACGTACCGTGGGCAGAAGGACGACCGTGCCGCCTTCCACGCCGAGCACCTGGGGCAGCGCCTGCCGATGCTGCCAGCGGTGAGGGCGCAATACGCGCAGCACTGCGATTTCATCGCACGAATGAAATTTCGGACAGCGGAGGCAATCTTTCCATGCCTTCAGCGGCAGCTCTCCGCGTTCCACCTCGTTGAAACCCACTTTGCCGAAAAATCCGGGAACGTAGGTGAAGGCGAATACGGCGTCGAGCCCGTACATCTTCGCCTCATAAACGAGGGCATCGACAATCAACCGCCCGATGCCGTGCGTCTTGAAACTTTCCGCCACCGCAAGCGAGCGGATTTCGCCCATCGTGGGCGAGTAAAAGTGCAGCGCGCCGCAGCCGGCCAGTTTGCTCCCCACATAGGCGACGGAGAAATCACGCATGTTCTCCGAAAGCTCGAACTCGGTGCGAGCCAGCATGATCCCCTTCGCCGCGTAGCCGTTGATCAGCTCGAGCAGGGCGGGAATATCCTGCATGGAGGCTTTACGGACTTCGACATCTTTGTTCGGAGATGTCGCGAGTTGTACCGATTCGGGCGTAAGCGCGCTGATCACTGAATGTTCCCCATCAGCCGGTCATCTCCACCGCGCGCGACGCTACAATCCTCGTTCCGCAAGCCTCCCCCGCGAATACGCGAGTCACGATATCGGGGTCCGAACCCTTCACGATCCGAACTTCCTGCACCCCGGCTGCCACGGCATCCATCGCTGCGTTCAACTTGGCCTGCATTCCCCCGGTCGCAACGCCGGCCGCAATCAACGCCTGGCAATCCGGAATCGCAAGCTCCGGCAGTATGTTCTTCGACGAGTCGAGAACGCCGGCGACATCCGTCAGGAAGATCAGCCGCTCCACATTCCAGTTGGATGCGATCGCGACCGCCATGGAGTCGGCGTTTACATTAAAAACTTCGCCCGTGATTCCACCCGCCACGCACGCGATCACGGGAATGTAAGCCGCGCCGGTGAGCACATCGAGCAGCCGCGTATCGCTCGCCAC
Source organism: Bryobacteraceae bacterium (assembly GCA_025929455.1). The sequence goes on from JAICMB010000834.1 coordinate 1,536, forward strand.
CACCTTGCCCACCAGCCCCAGCTCGGGGTCGAGCTGCTC
>JAICMB010000502.1 GCA_025929455.1 Bryobacteraceae bacterium
CCGCCCGAGTCCGCATAGAACGGCGTGCGGTCGAACACCAGTTCCGTGCGCCCGTCGATGTTGATCACGCGCAGCACCTGCACGGTGCTCTCCAGCGTGTCGCGTCCAATGAACTCGGTCGGCGGCAGGTCTTTATACACCGGCGCGATTTGCGCTTTGTCGCCGCCCTTCCAGCTCGCCCGCGCGCGCGTCCGCTGCTTGTCCATCTCGCTCGCGAACGCTTCGAGATCGATGGCCAGCCCCAATTCGCGCGCCATGTCTTCCTGCTCGTCGAGCGCGAGTCCGTAGGTGTCGTACAGCCGGAATGCCGCCGAGCCCGGCAGCACGCCGCCCGCGGCCGTCTTCGCTTCATCGTGGAAGATCTTTTCCGCGATCTGGAATGTCGTCGCGTAGCGGTGCTCTTCTTCCTTCACCACGCGCGCGACGCGCTGTACGCTCTCCATCATTTCCGGATACCCCGGCCGCATCAGTTCTGCTACAAATCCAGTCAGCTCGTACAGGTACGGTTCGGTGCGTCCCAGCCTGCGCCCGTTGCGGATCGCGCGCCGCATGATCTTGCGCAGAACGTAGCCGCGCCCCTCATTCGAAGGCAGCACGCCGTCATGGATCAGAAACGCCGTCGCGCGCGCATGGTCGGCGTTGATACGCAGCGCCACATCTTCGCGCTCGTTCGCGCCGTAGCGCACGCCGATCAACTCGCCGGCACGATCGATGATCGGCCGCAATAGGTCCGTGTCGTAATTTGACAGCACGCCTTGTAGCACCGCCGCCATGCGCTCCAGACCCATGCCGGTGTCGATCGACGGCCGCGGAAGCGGTGTCATGACTCCGTCCGGGGCGCGGTCGTACTGCATGAACACCAGATTCCAGATTTCAACGAAACGCCCGCCCGCGTCGCTCGGAAACAGCTCGTGCTCGCGTCCCGGTGCCGCTGCCTCTACTCCCATGTCGTAATGGATCTCCGAGCACGGCCCGCACGGCCCGGTCTCGCCCATCTGCCAGAAATTGTCCTTCTCGTCGAGCCGGAAAATCCGCTCCTTCGGCACGCCCGCCACTTCCTGCCACAGCCGCTCGGCATCGTCGTCTTCGCGGAACACCGTCACATACAGCTTCTCTTTCGGAAGCCCAAATTCGCGATGCACCAGCTCCCAGGCAAATGCGATTGCCTCTTTCTTGAAGTAATCGCCGAACGAGAAATTTCCGAGCATCTCGAAAAACGTGTGATGCCGCCGCGTGTACCCGACGTTCTCGAGATCGTTGTGTTTGCCGCCGGCGCGCACGCACTTCTGCGACGAGGTCGCGCGGGAGTACTCGCGGGTTTCGGCGCCGGTGAACACGTCCTTGAACTGGTTCATGCCGGCGTTCGTGAACAGCAGCGTCGGATCATTAGCCGGCACCAGTGACGAGCTTTTCACGATACGGTGGCCGCGCGCGGCAAAATAGTCCAGAAATTTCTGGCGGATTTCGTTGCCTGTCATTCGTTTACACCTTCATTCTCGCATGCGCCTGACTTACACCCGCCTGTTGCTAACCTATAAGTAGTGACCCCTGCCGAACCCGGCCCGAGTGTATCCGCGCCCCAGGTACGGCCCTTAGCCGCTGTTCCCCGCGACGGGACCGACACACCCGCTGTGTGCGACGACGCGGTAGTAGAAAAGCTTTTTAGCGAGCTTAAAGACAAGCTCCACGCCGCCCGCCCGGACGCCGACCTCGCCATCATCGAGAGGGCGTATGCGGTTGCATCCCGCGCGCACGCGGGCCAAATGCGAGATTCCGGAGCGCCTTACATGATGCATCCGCTGCATGTCGCGCACATTCTCGCGGATATGCAGATGGACCTGATCTGTGTGGCCACGGGTCTGCTGCACGATGCCGTGGAGGATTGTAAAGAGAACTCCGTGACGATCGAAATGGTGCGCGAGCAGTTCGGCGAGGAGGTGGCGCGCTGCGTCGACGGCGTTACCAAGCTCGACAAACTGCAGATGTACTCGCGCGAGGACCGGCAGGCGGAAACCATCCGCAAGATGCTGCTGGCGATGGTCGCCGATATCCGCGTCATCCTGGTGAAGCTCGCGGATCGCCTGCACAACATGCGTACGCTCGGCGGCATCCAGGACCGCGAGCGCCAGCTACGCATTGCGCAGGAAACCATCGACATCTACGCGCCCATCGCGCACCGCCTCGGCATGGGTAAGATGCGCGGCGAACTCGAAGACCTGTCGTTCCGGTACCAGGAGCCCGAAGAGGCCGCGCAGCTCGAGGGCGAGATCGAGGCCAAGCGCCCCGAATACGAGGCATTCCTCAAAGAGATTCAGCACACCGTCGAAGTCAACCTCGCGCGCGAAGGCATTCCGGCGCGCGTCGACGGCCGCGTCAAGCGCATCTACTCCGTCTACCAAAAACTCAAACGGCAGAAGATTGGGCTCGACCAGGTTTACGATCTGCTCGCCTTGCGCATCGTCACCGACTCCGTCAAGAACTGTTACGCCGCACTGGGCGTGATCCACAACGAGTGGCATCCCATTCCGGGACGAATTAAGGACTTCATCGCCATCCCGCGGCCCAACATGTACCAGTCGCTGCACACGTCCGTAATGGGTCCGCACGGCCGCGCATTTGAGGTACAGATCCGCACGGAGGAGATGCACCGCCTGGCCGAGGAAGGCATCGCGGCGCACTGGAAATACAAAGAAGGCCGCCGCGGTGTCAGGCAAGATGACCAGCGCATGGCGTGGCTGCGGCAGGCGGTCGAATGGCAGCGCGATATGCGCAACCCGGCCGATTTCCTGTCGACGCTGAAGGTCGATCTGTACCAGACCGACGAGGTTTACACGTTTACGCCCGCCGGCAAAGTGATTGCGCTGCCGCGCGGCGCGACGCCGATCGATTTCGCGTACGCCATCCATAGCGATGTCGGCAGCACCTGTGTGGGCGCGAAGGTGAACGGCCGCATCGTGCCGCTGCGCTACGCGCTCAAGAACGGCGACCGCGTCGAAATTCTGCGGCAACCGGGTCACGTCCCCAGCCGCGACTGGCTGGCGCTCGTTAAAACCTCGCGCGCGCGCAACAAAATTCGTCACGTTATCAACGCCACGGAGCGCGTTAAGGCCATCGAGATCGGGCAGAAGTATCTCGAAAAGGAAGCGCGGCGTCTCGGCGTACAGCTTGGCAAGATCACCAAGGCGGATCTGGAGAAGGTCGCCACGGAGTACGGGTATGGGCGCGTGGAGGACCTGTATGCCGCGCTCGGGTACGGGCGTTTTTCGCCGCGCCAGGTACTGCAGAAGATCGCGCCGGAACAGGTGCGCGAGCCCGTCGAATCGAAGCCTGCGCCCGCGCCCGAAGCGCCGGCGGCGGTGCCGCCCGGCGAAGGCGACCTTGTCATTCGTGTCAGCGGCATCGA
>JAICMB010000501.1 GCA_025929455.1 Bryobacteraceae bacterium
AAGGCGCCCCGCGAAGCGGCGGGCGCGCGCAGGGGAGCGGAAAGACAGATCCCCAGAGGAACGGCTTCCGGACAAACGTCCGCTGCACGACCTCGAAGATGGCGAGGCGGGTCGCCGCAATGACATTCCATACCCTCCCTTGTTAACAAAAGCCGGCCTAATACGTTTCCATTACTCCAAATTAGCGTTATCTCTTGACTTCGGCCGCGAAAAAGCATATAAACCATTCAAGCATCAGGTTTTGTCCGCTTGACTAGACAGGATGGAGGGGATATGCGTAAACGGCCGTATCATCCTGCCGGTTGGAGTCTTCTGCTTCGAGGACTGCTGCTGGCAACTTTGATTTGTGCGCTTGTGCCGCGGCCGGCGGCCGCGCAAGTGCTTTACGGATCGGTAATCGGCACGATCACCGATCAAAGCGATGCTGTCGTTCCCGACAGCACCGTCACTTTAACCAGCAAGGACACGGGCCTCGCGAAGCAGGCGACCAGCGATTCTCAAGGCCGCTACTCACTCGCCAATCTGCTTCCGGGCCGGTACGATCTCAAAGTACTGGGCAAGGGTTTCCGGACCTTTTCGGCGACCGACGTTGAAGTGAGCCCGAACGTGGTATCGCGCATCGACGTGCGGATGGAGGTCGGCCAGCTTACCGAGACCGTCACGGTTGAGGGGAGCGCGTTGCTGCTCCAGACCGAGAAATCCGACACGCACTCGGAGATCGTCAGCAAGGCGATCACGAGCCTGCCGCTGAGCGGCTACCGCAATTATCAGAGCCTGATTAATCTTGTGCCGGGCGCTACGCCGGCGGCTCTGCAGAACTCGATCACCGACACGCCCGGGCGCGCGCTGCAGACGCACATCAACGGCGGCAACGCGCAGACCAACATCACCCGCATCGATGGAGCCACCAGTGTAAACGTGTGGCTGCCGCACCATGTGGGTTATGTGGCGCCGGAAGAAACCATCGACGTGGTGAATATCACGACGACCGCCGCCAATGCGGAACAGGGCATGGCTGGCGCTTCGGCCATCACGCTGGTGACGAAATCCGGAACCAACGATATCCACGGCAGCGCGTTCGAATTTCACGACGATCAGCATCTGAAGGCGCGCGCGTTCTTCCAGTCTCCGGGCACGGCGAAGCCGCTCAGCATTTATAACAACTTCGGAGCGACCATCGGCGGACCGATCGTCAAGAACAAGCTGTTCTACTTCTTCAGCTTCGATGGCACGAGGCAGCGGCAGGGTTCGCCCGCTTTCTATACGGTGCCAACGGCGCCGCAGCGCGCCGGCAATTTCAGCGGCGTGCCCAACGTGATCTACGACCCGCAGACCGGCAGCCCCGACGGCACGGGACGAACTCCATTTGGCGGCAACATCATCCCGACGAACCGGCTGGACCCGATCGCGCTCAAGCTGCAGGATTATTATCCGGCGCCGAACACGGTCGGCCCGAATCCGAATTCACAGAACTACTATGCGTCAGGCGGCCCGATCCTGAGCCGCAACTATATCGACGCGAAGATCAACTACTCCCTCAGTGATAAGGAAGCGATCTGGGGCAAGTACGGCCGCATGTGGGCGAAATCCGGCGGCACGGCGGTGTTCGGCATCGCGGGCGGTCCCGGGTTGGGCGGCTCCGACCCCGGCTTGGGCGATACGCTGATTCAGGTGGGAACGATCGGGCACACCCACACGTTCAACTCGCACGTGATCCTGGATGGCGTCCTCGGTTATGAGCGCCAAGGCCAGGGCGTAGTTCCGAACGACTTCGGCACCAACTACGGACAGCAGTTGGGCATTCCCAATACCAACGGTCCGGACCCGCGGCAGAGCGGATTTCCGAACATCGGCATCTCCGGCTACACCGGTTTCGGGGTGCCGAACTGGATGCCGGTGACGCGCGTGGAAGAGAGCTGGACGCACAGCGATAACCTGACCATTTCGAAAGGCGCGCATGAAATCCGCGTGGGCTTCGACATGGTCCGCCATCACCTGAACCATTGGCAGCCGGAAGTAGGACAGGGTCCGCGCGGCTACCTGGGATTCAACGGCGGGGAGACGGCGCTGAAGGGCGGCGCCGCGACCAACCAGTTCAACGCCTATGCGGCGTTCCTGCTCGGCTTAAGCGACGACACCGAGAAGAGCCTGCAATATATCCTGATGACCGGGCGCGAGTGGCAGTTCGGCTGGTACGCGCAGGATCGCTGGCAGGTCACGCGCAACCTGACGGTCAACTTCGGACTCCGGTACGAATTCTTCCCATTGATGACGCGGGCCGGAAAAGGTATCGAGCGCTACGATCCCAGTACCAACAACGTGTACCTAGGCGGGCGCGGCACGGTCCCGGACAACGCGGGCATCACGGTGAGCCACAAGCTTTTCGCACCCCGCGTGGGGCTGGCCTACCGACTGGGAGAGAAGAGCGTGATCCGCGCGGGCTACGGCATCAATTTCGACCCGATCCCGTTCTCCCGTCCGCTACGCGGCTGGTATCCGCTGACGATCAACGCGGCGAACCTGGCGCCGAATGGTTACGCCTGGTCCACCACGTTCGCACAGGGTGTTCCAAACCCCGTGGGACCGGATCTTTCGACGGGCATCGTTCAACTGCCAAGCAACGTTTCCGAACGTAGCCCCTGGGGCGGCGAGGTGCACCGCGGCTACACGCAATCCTGGAATTTGACGTTCGAGCGCAAGCTGCCGTTGGACCTGATGACGTCGGTGGCCTACGTGGGAACGCATTCAGTACATCTGCTGGCGGACTACGACATCAACGCGGGCTCGCCCGGTTCGGGCACGGCCGGGTTGCCGTACGCGCAGCTATACGGCCGCACGATTTCCACGCAGATGTGGGACGGATACCTCAGCTCGAACTACCACTCACTGCAGGTCGCGGTCAACCGCTCCTTCTCCAAGGGCCTGATGATCAAGGGCGCCTATACTTACTCCAAGGCCATCGACTATACCGATGACGATGGATGGGCTTCGGTAGGTTGGAACTGGGGTCCGGTATTCCAACGCAACCGCGCCGCCGCCGGCTTCGATCGCACCCACATCTTCCAGATCGGATGGCTGTACGAACTGCCGTTCGGCAAGGGCAAGACGATGGCAAAATCGGGCGTCGCAGCGGCCGTGCTCGGCAACTGGCAGGTTAACGGCGTAATGGCGGCCTACACCGGAACGCCGTTCACGGTGAGCGCGCCGGGAACGTCTCTGAATGCGCCGGATAACACGCAGACGGCGAATCAGGTGAAGGACACCGTGACCCGCATCGGCAACGCGGGTCCAGGGCAACTGTATTACGACACTTCGGCCTTCGCCCCGGTCACCACGGTGAACTTCGGATCCAGCGGCAGAAACATTCTACGCAATCCGGGTCTGTGGAACACGGACCTGAATAT
>JAICMB010000394.1 GCA_025929455.1 Bryobacteraceae bacterium
ACGGCCGCATGCAGAACGGCTTCCGTGGCCGCCGCCTGCACCGCCGGATGGTCCGGATCGGGCCGCTGCGCGCCATCGTCGCTTTTCCTGGCGACAACTTCATCAATCGCCGATTGCAGTAGAGACAGATCCGCGTCCCTTACCTGTTGCATTAGCCCCATGATTTCACCAGCCTGTTACTTATAGAGTCTTGAGATATTCGACAAGGTCCCACTTCTGAGTGTCACTGAGTGCGGTGCCGTAGGTGTGGCCCGCGTTCGAGTTGCCCGGAACCGCCGTATCCACGCGGAATCCTACTTTGGCCGCCTCCAGCCCATCACTTATAAACCCGACATTCTTCGGGTCCACGACGTCGTAGCCGCGATAGAACGCAACCGGCCGGTTTTCGACCGGCTGCAACAGCGCCCACAGGCTCGGCACCGAGCCGTTATGTAGATACGGCCCCCGCGCCCAGATACCATCGAGCGGCACGTTCGCATAGCCATTCGTTTTGCGATAAGCGTCGAACTCGAACGGCGGATTGTTGATCGTGTGGAAGCGGTCGACCAGCGCCGCGGAGAACGAATCCAAACGGTGCCGGTCCGTACCCACGGCTTCAATCGGCTCCACCTGTCCGGTGTGCGCGCCGCCGAATGCATGGCAACCGCCGCATTGCTGCGCAAAAAGCGCCTGTCCGCGCGCCGCGGCTTTATCATCCACCGGGAACGGAAACCTCGGCGGCTGCAGCGTGAGCAGAAAATCGGTTACGCGCTTGAAACTCGGCTCGATCACCGACTGCGGCGTCGCGCCGATCGCCATCGCGGCCGCATAGTTGCGTTCGCGGATATTGTTATTGTTGCCGTCCCAGTGCAGATACATGCCCTCGCGCGGCTTCTGATTCCAAATCTGCGGCAGGTCCGTTGTTCCGATGGTGTGGTCGTCCGCCATATGGAACACGTTGAACTTGGTCGGATTGAACGTGTCGGTGCGCCCGCGCCCCTGCACCGGCCGCGACTCCTGCCACGAGTACTCGTCTTTCTGTGTCATCAGGCCGGCGCGCGTTGCGGGGATCAACATAAAACGGTACATCGCGCCTTCGATGAAACCGAGTGGATGAATGTTGTTGATCGCGGCCATCATGTTGCCGGTGTCGAAGCCCGGCCCCGCCGCGCACCCGTATAGGAATCGCTGGAAGCCTTGTAAATCCAGCGTGTGCGCCGGGCCGCCCAGGATCAGTTCCGGCTTGCTGCTCGCGGACGTGCGATACACGCCCGTGTGACACAGCGCGCAATTCGCTTCCACCGAATCGTATCCGATGTGCCGCTTGGAAAAGCCGACCGGCAGCGCGCTCCCGTCGCTCACTAGTCCGAGCGATGACCATCCGCCCGCGCCGCCGTTCGGAAGTTTGTCTGCGCACACCACCGGTAGCGCCTGAAAAATCCAGTACGGAATACGGCTGCCCGAACCCAGCCCAATGGCGCCGTGTTTGAAATGGTCCTGCACCGACGCAAATACCGTATCGGGCTCCGCGCGCAGAGTGTTGTACCAAAGCCCATACGCCGCCACGGCCACTACAACCGCAATTACCGCGATGCCGATCTTCACGCGCGGCGATGCCAAACGCGTACGCACCCCGCCCCACAGCAGCCGCACCGCTTCACCCGCGTTTGTTATCCGGTATTGCGGCGGCAGCGCGTTTTCGAGCAGCACACCTTCGAGCACGCCGAAGATCGCGTCGGAAACGAGGTACGACATAAACGCCGGCGCGCTGCGCGACACCCACGCCCACAGCGCCACGGCGATAAACCGCGACACCACCGTCATCCACGAGTAGCCGGGGAACCGCAGCGGAGCCACGGCCGCTGGGATATAGAGCAGACTTAGCGCTAGCACCATCGCGCCGTGCGCCCGATTCCACGCCGCCGGGGCGCCCGGCAGGTTCATGCTCGCGTTCACAATGTCGGGTGCGAACAATTGCGCCGCGACAAAAAACAGATTGAAGATAATCCCCAGCCAGACGACACGGCTGAACCATACCGCGGCCCGGTTCGGCGTCCGCGGCTCCGGTTGTAACTGAGTGCCTGTGTTCATGGAAGTTCGTTATGCGTTTCCGCCCGCTGCGGCGCGCGCCGCCGGCGTGCTCGTCTTCTCGAGGTGCGCCAGCATCAGCGGATAAACATCGCGCGCGGCATCCCTGCCGTAAATGCAGTCGATGTGCCCATACCCAGGCACCACATGCCGCGTATACAGATCGCCGTTCGCCTCGCGAAGCAGGTTGAACGTCAGCTCCGTGCTGCGCGGCAGGAAACACTCGTTGTTGCCGCCGTGAATGAACGCGATCGGGATCGCAAGGCGGTCGACGTGCGACAAATAGATGTCCTGGCCCGTCGCCGACAGCAGATGTCCGGCGCGTCCAATCGTCGCGATGTGCTCGAAGGCCGCGATATTCGCGACGCCGAACATTTCGTGCAGCGCGTCATGCGTCGCCTGGTTCAACTGTTGATGCTGATACAGCGGCGCGTACATGAAGCTGATGCGATGGCAAACCGGATCGTCACAGGACTGCCCGGCGCTCACGGGATACAGCTTCAACGCGTCATCGTACAAACGGCTGGCCCAATTCTCATGCGTATCCGCATACGCGGTCAGAGACTGCACCCCGAGCTTCGCGAGCAACTCCGGCGTGTGCAGCCCCGTTTTGAGCGACGTCAGCTTGCTCGTGACGACGTGCGTAGCCACTTGCGAGCACACCGCCGAGCGCACGCCCTGTAGTCCGGCGAGCATCGCCATAAAGAACGTGCTGGAGCCCCAGCAGTGCACCACCATTTGAACGCTGGGCGCGCCGGTAATCTTCAAAACCGTTTCCACCGCGGCCGGATAATCCTTCGTCGCGACGTCATCGCCATTCGACTGCTGTGCGGCCGCCGGTAGCGCGATGCTGTTGCGGAAGTCAAGCAGCCACACGTCGTAGCCGTGTGCAAACAGATACTCGAGCAGGTTTGTATCGATGGTGTCGATAGAAAAGATCAGGCTCGATACGCCGAGGCCGTGCGACAGAATCACCGGCCCCTTGCTACCGCCGCGATATCGCGTGAGCCGCAGCGGCACGCCGTCCTTTGCCGCGAACGTATAAACTTCCGGAGCCGACACGCGCAGTGTACGCTTCTTGCGCGCGGGCGCATCGGGGTTGAAGTACGTAGCCTTCGCAAAAACGCCGCCGTACGTGTCGTACAGCACGCCCGCGAAGAACTCGCCGAAGCGCGCCGTCGCCTTCATTCGCGTTTCGATGTCCGGCGCATTAGTCACCTGCAGCGTCGTCATCTGTTTCGCGAAATCCGCGGCCTCGATATGCAGAATGCCGCGGCCGAGCACCGCGGTATCTTCTGCGGTGCCGTCCTGCACCGTGATGTACAGCGTGCTGGTGTCCGGCCATACGCGCAGCAGCGGGTTCGGGTGCACCACTTTGAATCCATGAAACCGGTATTGCCGCCCATCCACCGCCGTCATGGTCATGTCGTAAACCATGTTGCGCGTTTCGACGTTCGCCGGATCATCGACGAAAAGCCGGAACGTGCCTTCCTGCACGGTCAGAGGCTCGGGCGAAATCGCGGGTGCTTTCACGGTGCCGAACATGCCCGCGCGATGCTCCGGATTGGTGAGCATCTCGTTCACGTCTGTCGATGCAACCGTCAGCGTAAATTCAAAAGGTGAGCTCGCCTGCTTGCCCTGCAATTCGCCCGCGGCGTAGCTAGCCGCGTTGGCCCAGAAGCCCCGCATCGTCTCCGTGAACTGCAGCCCCACGGCCGCCGCCTTCGCCGCTTGCACCGGCCGCGAGGGCAGCGCGTAATCGATCGTCCATCCGCGGTCCGCAGCGAGCAGCGCCATGGCACGCTCCGCAACCGCGGAAATCGTCAGCAGCGGATTCACACCGAGCGGCATCGGGATCACAGCGCCGTCGGCCACATACAGTCCCTCGTGTACGGCTGCTCCCACCGCACCGGCGAAAACTTGCCCCTTATGATTGACGACGGCGGTTGCGGCGTCCTCGCCCATGACGCAACCGCCCAGTGGATGCACGGAGATCAGGCTGTTCCGCAGTATCCGGCTCCAGATGGGATTGTGTACATATTCGCCATG
>JAICMB010000829.1 GCA_025929455.1 Bryobacteraceae bacterium
AGAGGTGAGTGCGGCCGCGGCAGAACGGTTGCGAGCTTCCAGCTCGCTAGCCCAGAGCACTTGCAGCTTGAGCCGCTCGTTTTCGCGTAGTCCGTGCGGCGAGGCCCTGGCGATGACTACCCGGCGTTCGGTCGCCATGCGGTTCCCTTCTGACGACGCCTTGACGGCCAGACATTGGCACTGCCCCGGCGATAGCGCGCGGTAGCCGGACGGCCCCGGACAGGACGATCGCAATTGTTGCTCCACTTCACCATGCGTACCGACCTGCCGATCGTAGTAGCCGCTCAATGGCAGGGGGTGGACGAGCGTCGGGGGAAGCAAGGCATCGAGCGGCTGGGCGCTGGTGACCAACGTCATACGATGCGGCTGCCGATGCGCGCAGCCGATCACCGCTGCCGCGATCAGCATCAGCAGATTTGCACCCAGCCAAGTCCGCATCGTTCCCCCAAACGGGCCGCGCTCGTACAGCGCAGCGACACTCAGAGCCTGTCCGAGAACTCAACCGTGGGGCAGCCTTCCAGGCCGTCTGGTTAAAAACACGGCCTAGAAGGCCGCCCACCGACACGTCGGCACGGTCGCGCCCCCGTTTCGGATAGTCTCTCAGTTGTCATCGCCGTAGGGGTGGTATCGGCTGGAGAAATTTTTCGGACTACGCCGATCCTACCGAAAGAATGGGCAGGATGGGGCACTAACGATTAACGCGTGGCGTAACCGTATCGCAGAAACCAGTCCCAAGCTGCCATGGCCGCTTCGCGAACGGGTCGCACCTGGTAGCCAAGCTCACTCATCGCACGAGCGGCAGAAAAATGGTGCTCCATCATCGAGATCGCGGCGGTGGCACTGTTGAGGTCAGGTTCGTGACCGGTCACGCGTCCCCAGAAACTGCCTAAGACGCCCAGGCTGCGCAGTACGGGCACGCGCATCACTCGAAATGGACGTCGCGAACCGGTGATCTCCGCGAATAGAGTCCAGGCTTCGTAATACGAGAGCGGCACGCCGCCGAGGATGTACCGGCGGCCCGCAACGCCGCGCTCGGCCGCCGCCAAAATACCGGCGGCAACGTCGCGAACATCGCAGAAATCATTGCCGCCGGGCGGGGCAACAAAGGCCCTGCCGCGGCCAACAGCCAGCAGCATTCGCCCGCTCGACGGTTTCCAGTCCCACGGTCCAATCATGAAGGCGGGATTGACCACCACCGCATCAAGTCCTTCCGCCACCTGGTCAAGCACCACCTGCTCGGCCTCACGCTTCGTGAGCACGTAGGGACAATCGAGATGCCCGCCCAAGGGCGTGTCTTCATTCGCGGGGCAGTCGCGCGTGCCTCTACCAACCGTGTCGACCGTGGAAACATGCACCAAACGCGCCCCGGCCTCGAGCGCCGCACGCGCCACGTGTCGCGTTCCCTCGACATTGACGTGGCGTTGTTCGTGCAGGCCGGTCCAACCGATGTGAACCCGGGCAGCCGCATGAATAACCAGGCTTGTGCCGCGGCAGGCACGGCGTAGCGATTCCGCGTCGCAAACATCACCGATGGCGCGCTCCACATCGAGTCCGTCGAAAGGGCGAGAGTCGGAACCGGTACGCTCCAAAACGCGC
>JAICMB010000436.1 GCA_025929455.1 Bryobacteraceae bacterium
ACGTAGAGGCCGAGCAGATCCATGGGCGGATGGTGGTGCGTGCTGTTCCATCCGTAGCCGTCGAGGAAACGATCTACGATGTGTTGCGCGTGCGAATACTTGAAATATCGAGTGATGACGGCGGCAAGTTTCGGCCGTGCAGGGGGCCTTGGTGCGGGAGGCATTTGTAATTCACATTATAATGCTCGATTGATCACCACATTGCGGAACTTGCTTGCTTTGTTCGTTGCGGCGGCGCTGTTGCTTGCGGCGGCGAACGTTTCGGATCGCGCCATGAAACTGCATCGCGACGCTTTCGTTTTCGACGGGCATGTGCACGCGATCGACCGCATCTTTTATCACGGCGGCGATATCGGCACGGCGAAAACGGACGGGCAATGGGACCTGCCACGCGCGCGCGAAGGCGGCGTGGACGCCATGTTCTTCTCGATTTTCGTGACGGAGGATTACTATCCGGCGCGTTATGAGACGAAGCAAGCGTTGCGCATGCTGGACACGGCGGTGAACCAGATCGAGCGCAATTCGAACGTGATCGCGATCGCGCACAACGGCGAGGAGATGGATCGCATTCATCGGGCGGGGAAGATCGCGGCGGTGCTCGACATTGAAGGCAGCTTCGATCTGGACGGCGACCCGCATGTGATTCGCGAGTTTTATCGCCTGGGGCTGCGGTCGATGCAGCTATCCGCGCACAACTGGGCGAATAACTATGCGGACTCGTGCTGCTCGCCGCCGAAGTGGCACGGCATTAACGAGCGCGGGCGCGAGGTGATTGCGGAGTGCAACCGGCTGGGGATGGTGATCAACGTTTCGCATGCGTCGGATAATGCGATTTCGCAGGCGATCGACGGGAGCAAGGACCCGCTGGTGGCGACGCATCACGGGCTGCGGCATTTCAACGATATTCCACGCAACATGCCGGACTGGCTGTTGAAGAAGCTGGCGGCGCACGGCGGCGTGATCGGGTTTCAGATCGGCAGCGAGTTCGCGAGCCGGCGTGCGTTCGAGTACAGCCGTGAGCATGCGGGCAAGCCATTTTGGGATACGAAGGCGATACTGGCGCGGGATCGCAACATTAGCATCGCGCAGGTCGATGCGCTGGTAGCGCCGGGGTTTCCGATGAAGCCGTTTCCGATTCCGCAGGATTTGCGGCCGACGGTGGGCGACTGGCTGGCGGTGGTGGAGTATGCGATCGGGCTGGTGGGCGAGGATCACGTGGCGCTGGGGTCGGATTTCGATGGCGGGCCGCCGCCGCCGCAGGGGTTTACCGACGTGAGGAATTTGCCGATGCTGACGCAGGCGGCGCTGCAGCGGGGGTGGAGCGAGCAGCGGATTCGGAAGTTTTTGGGTGGGAATTTGAGGCGGGTGTTTGAGCAGGTGACGGGGGAGGGGCGGCGCAGGTAACGACGCAAAATCCGAAGTCAACTTGACATACACTTATTGACCAATCAGGGATTCGGAAATCGTGATTTGCCGCTTCCTTCAGCGACGTAGGGCCGAATGTAAAGGCGGTCACATAAAAGTTCCTGATCTCCGCCTCGCAATCTCTCCGTAAGTGTCAGGCGCGTAGGGTGGCAATAGTGGGTTACTGGCATGGCGGTGGCGGTACGCTCGATCTCAAGCATTTGCAACTGCGGATGGCTTCGAGCGGCTGGCGGTCTCGAATCATCACTTAAATTGATCAGACTTTTGATGATCGCCGCCGGCCTCATACAGCATCATCTGCGTACAACGAAACAGAGCCAGCACGCGGCCTCTCGCCTCGTCCGTAACCGTCGCATCCCAGATCTGGGTCGTGCGCCCAGCGTGTACGCACACCGCCTCCGTCCGGACCGCACCCGCAGTCACGGTGTGCAGGAAATTCGTTTTGAGCTCGATGGTCGTAAATCCACGAGCGTTCTCCGGTAGCGTCGCCAGCGCGCCGTAACCGCACGCTGTGTCGGCCAGCGCGATGACCGATGCGGCGTGCAGGTATCCGTTGGGGGCCAGCATTTCCTTGCGAATGCGCAAGCGCGCCTCGACCCGTTTCGGCTCTATCGATAGGAACTCGATGCCGAACCAGCCGGGCAGCAGTTCCGCTCCCCGCCTTTGAAAATCTTCGATTGCAATGCTCTGCACCGTCCCAGTGTACGGACGCCGGTGGCAGCGCATCAAACGCAACCGCCGGCGCCCGTTCTACGCCGGTTATTTGTGGTGGTGTCTGGCGCAGCAGGCCTGTCCGTTATTGCAGCACTCCTGCTGGTTGCAGCAGTTCCCGGTAGCGGCCAGCGCTACGGTTGCCATGGCGAGCGTCAGGGCGGCCGCCGCAAATGCTTTCATCATACGTTTCATTGCAGTATTCTCCTTTTTACTCAAAATTGATGTTGAATTCTGACGTTTTGCCGAGGGTAGTCCGGTAACGATCAGATCAGGAGAACGTGAAAGGCGAGATAGGATTCGGAGCGATCCGAGACGAAGGAGCCGCCATTGACGGCGACTACGGTTTCGTCCGATGGTGCGACGCGCTCCGCTACCGCGGCAGCGCCGAGGGCATGCCATTGCACGCCGTCCAACTGCGATGTCTTTGCGGCCGGAACAACCGTGCACAGCGCACATTCCGGCATCGCCTGTGCCGGAGGCTCGTGCGTTTTCGCGGGTGCAGTGTGACTTGGACAGCACGCGTGTGCCGGCTCGGCCGACGAAGGGGGGTACATCGCCGAGCACGGCAGCGTGAATGCCAGCGCCACTAGTATGCTGATCGCTCGCATCGTCCTCAGTTCTACTCTACGTGCGCCGGCGCAGGTTGCAATGATCTGTTTGTATTACTTGACGATGAACTTTAAGACCGCCTTGCCCAGGTGAACCTCATCGCCCGGTTGCAGGCGGACCCCTCGCTCCGTCCGGTGTACTTCGTGCGTCATGCCGTCGCGCACAATCCACAGTCCGCAGCTTGCGCCGTCGTTATACCAACGGTCGTTATAGAGCCGGTATTCGCCGGACGTTTTCGACCACGTCACATGGGCGTGCTCGCGCGAAACAGTCCGATTCACTTCGTTGTCTTCGTTGAAGACGATCTCGTTGCGGCGTGCGAGGCCGCCGGCGCGATACACATCGACGGTGCGGCCGATGTTCAGGCGCGCTTTTGCGACGGTGAAGTCGCGCGCATTCGCCGCACCTTTCACGACCGTGAGCTTGGCGGTGCGTTTTGCAACCGGCGCCGCAGCCGGCCGCTCGACGCTGAACGTTTCGACCGACAGCCAGGGTTCGCCCTTGGCCGGAAGAGCCGCACTCGTTTCAAGCTGCACTTCGAGATCGGCGGGAAAGCGTGTGCGCCTCTTCGACAACGCCTCGCCGATCTCCTGTTCGAAGTAACGCGCGAGAAATGGCCCCTTCGCGTACTTGGCGCCCTCTCCGGCGACGCCGAGCACGCTTATGCGTACGACGTTATACGGAAATACGCCGCGCCCAGCGACGCGATGGGTCTTGTCGAGCACGGCATCGAGCACCGCGATACGGATCTCGGCCAACTCCGGCAGTTCTTCGTCGGAGATATGGAAGGGCGCTTCGAAGATGAGGTGCCCCAGTTTTTCAAACACGTCGGAAACGGGCATAGTTTATCTCTGTGCTGGCACGCGGGCCGGCGCGGGGATGATCCCGAGCTCGGCCGCGGCGTTCAAAATATCGCGCGCGATCGGAGCGGCGGTTTGCGCGCCGTAACCGCCGTGCTCTACCACCACCGCGAAGGCGATCCTCTGCCGCGCGGGCGCATCGTAGGGGGCAAATCCGGTGAACCAGGAGTGCGGTTGGCCCACGTCCACCTGCGCCGTACCGGTTTTGCCCGCGGCGGCTACAAC
>JAICMB010000449.1 GCA_025929455.1 Bryobacteraceae bacterium
CTTCTCGCCATAATGCGGCGACGCGAGCAGGCGGTCAACCAGCCGCTCGTACGCGTCGGGCCGGTTGTCGTTTACGAACGTTTCCACCTCGGCGGGCTTGGGCGGCAGTCCGACCAAATCGAGCGACAGCCGCCGGATCAGCGTGCGCCGGTTTGCCTCAGGCGACGGTTCGATCTGTTCGTGTTCTAGGCGCACCAGGATGAAGTTGTCGATGGCATTCCGCGGCCACGCGCGGTCGCGCACATCGGGCACGGGCGGGCGCCTATACGTAACGAACGACCAATGCGCCGCACGGGCGGGCGTAGGGTGCGTGGTTGCCGCAACTGCCGGTATGTTCGCACCCTGGTCGATCCAGGCGCGCAGCGTAGTGATTTGCGCGCCGGTCAGCGGCGGGCCGCTCGGCGGCATGCGAAAACCCGGTTTGGTGCTGGAAACACGCTGGATAATTTTGCTGTCGGCGCTCGTTCCGGGCTTCACGATCGGACCCGATGCCCCGCCCTTCAGGATCGCCGCAGGGTCGTCAAAGCGCACGCCCGCGGTTTGCATCGCGGATCCATGGCAGCCTTGGCATCGCGAGAAGATCGGAGCTACGTCGCGGGAGAAATCAATCCCTGGGGAAGACTGCGCGCACAGCACCGGCGCGAGCAGCGCGGCACACACGAGAGCTCGCATTTGTCCTATTGTAAGCGCTCTTGGACGCTTGTAAGCGCTCTTGGACGCTTGTAGCGGCTGGGCCATAGGATTCTCGGCGCGAACGGCTTCACAAAATCCGGACCCTGGCCACACTCCCGAGCGCTTACTTGCGTCAAACCGCGCCGTGCGACGCCCGCTTCAGAAGTTATAGCCAATGATCAAACGGAGAGTTGGAGACGGCCTCGCGTAAACGGAAGTCTTCATTTCCATAAACATGCCGTTGCGGTTCCGCACACCGCCCAGAAGGTTGAGGCCGGTGTCGCTATGAAATTCACCGAAATCAATCCTTTTTTCACCGCTAGTTCGCGAAAACGATTGATGAATAAAATTGAAACCAGGCCCGATGCCGAAGTAGGGCGCCCACCGGCCGCTACTAAAAGTGACAGGTACGCGATACACAAACTCGGGGTTGAGTGCGAACAGGGAGGTCACTTCACCATACGCAAACTCCACATTTGGCCGGAAATATACGTTGGAGTTGAAGAACGGACCTATTTGAGCCTGGACGCCGATCAGAATAAGTTCCGGATCGAGCGCAACGCCGGCACGCACTCCAGCTTGGTATTTCCGCGCTGCACGTTCGATTTGGCGTTCAATGTTGCGCACCGTTGGCGGCACAACCGGCGCGGGTCCACCACCCTGCGCGGCACTCGCTGGTCGTACGATGGTGATTTCTGTAGCATTCCGGACACCGGCTTCGTCGGTTGGGGTAGACGTAACCTGAACTTCGGAACCAACGTTGATGGCCGCCGGCTTGGTCGTGTCTCGATTAATTACGAACAAGTCGTAGTTGCCGTTGTCATCTCGCACAGTAATCGTATGGCGCGATATTGCAACAACTGTTCCGTTGAAAGGCGTTTCATTTTGAGCCTGCAATGATATTGTCGAAACCAAAAAAAGAGTAGAAAGCACCGCAGCCCACAACAGTAAAGCGCGTTGCTCGTGTTTAAAACGGCAAAGTACGTTCATTTAACCTCGCTCATGTGACTGTAAACGTGTCCGTTCTGTTACCGAATTAAGAAAGGCAGCGACAGTGTTACTCGAACCAGCCCGGGCGCCCTTCGGAGGAACAACGCGCGGAGATCGTCGGCTACACGCGCCGTAACGGCCAGGGCGCACTCGCGTTCGCGAACAAACGTTCCTGGGGTATCGACCTGGGCAAAATCGCAGCCGAAGTTTGTTGGGCTTCTTCGAGATCGAAGGGAACCGCCCGTACGCCGTTTCCCGGTGTGCTGCCGGCCGGCTTCGTCGCACGCGAAGGTCCTGACCGCCGTCAGGAATGATCGGAAGCGTCCGCTTTCCCTTATAGCGCGGAGATTGAGATCATGAGAGGCACATCGTAAGCCGTCTGAAAGCGCTTGACAACTGACCACGTCAATCTTAATCTAGTAGTACCTCTAGTACTCAAACGAGACACTTACGCGGAACCTGAATTTCGGTTCGTTCCGCCGATAAGGAAAGGTGTATGCGACGCAAGGCTGCTTTGATCGAATCTCTGTATGAAGCTCTCGGGAAGGCACCCGAGCCCACTCGTATGCTGGAGATCGCCCGCAACCGGGTGTCCGAAATGGAGCACCTGCGGCAGGAGATCGCACATCTTCGAAGGCGCCGTGCCGACGTGCTGCGGCTCATTGGCGAGATCGAAACGGGCGAGCAGCAGGCAAAGCACGCCGTCTGACCCCGCATTAATTATTTTTCACCCGCCTCCATTCCAGATCCCCTGGTAACCTAAGAATATCGCCGGTTCGCCTATATATTTTAAGGATGAGCTGCCGCTTGGACGTAAATTGAGCACACGCAGTGCCGGTACGGGCCGAACGGTCGTTTGTTCTGGAGATCAGGTATGCCGGTTCCCGTAGCCGCATGCTCGTTGACTTCCATCAGATACAGGACGCGCAAGCCGGCGACGATGCGGCTTTCAATTGCATTGTCGTGGCGTACCGGAAACGGATACTGGCGACCATTGCGCGGCTGATCGGGAGGCCGGAAGACGTGGAAGACGTAGCGCAGGAGGTCTTTCTAAGGTTGTACTATTCGCTCGACCAATTGCGCACTCCGGAAGTGTTCGAGCCGTGGCTGTACCGGTTGACGGTGAATGCGTCGTATGACTATCTGCGGCGCCAGCGCAGGCGCAACGAGTCGCGCATGGCGGATTTGAGTGAACAGCAGGTTGTAATGGCGGACGCCGCGGCCGGCGGGCGCGCCAGCACCGAAGGGGAACGGCGCAACGAGGTTCGAGAGTTGGTGGATTCGTTGCTGTCCTGTGTTTCCGAGGAAGACAGAGTCCTCCTGAAGCTGAAGGAAGTGGAAGGGCTTTCGCTCAAGGAACTCGAAAAGATTTATTGTGTGAAAGAGAACGCGCTGAAAGTACGGCTGTTTCGGGCACGGCAGCGCGTTTTGAAGGCTTTTGAACGGTCGGAGGCGGGCGCCAGACTGGGGAAGTTGGCGGTTCGGGCGGAAGTGGAAGCACTCGAACGGCAGCCCAACGCGATCGGCGCGCGGTCGCTGGGTGGTATCGAAAACACGGGGAAGGGAGCGGCTTGACGACGCTAGGGTGAGGGGAAATGCCGCGAGCCAGGAAGGTAGAACGATGACACCAATGGATCGGAAACTGGACGAATTGTTCGCTGCTTACCGCGATTCGTTCGTGGAGGCGGATGGCACTGCCAATTTCATGCCTCGACTTTGGGAGCGCATCGAAGCGCGCCGAAGCTTTTCGTGGCGTTTATGGCGTATGTCGCGGGTGGGCGTGGCGGCCGCCGCGGCACTTTGCCTGGCTTTCGCTGCTTTCGTCGCCATTCCGACGCACAGTACAGATCCGGCGGGCAGCTACGTCGATATGCTGGCTGCCGACTCGCATTCCGACGACACGACCCTGGCGGTGCTCGGCGTTCGTTTCGATCCTCCCGATAGCACCCCGGATGCCGGACATTAGGCTCGTTTAGAGTACTTGCAATGAAACGTTCGAATTTTTTAATCGCCCTGTACCTGCTGCTCATTTTTCTGAGCGGCGCGGTGGTGGGCGGCTTCGCGTACCGCCTCTACACGGGCACTCC
>JAICMB010000435.1 GCA_025929455.1 Bryobacteraceae bacterium
TCTTCTTTTGGATGCTGAGCGGCACGCTCATCGCGGGCGTAATCGTGCTGCGGCGCCGGCTGTTGCCGTACTTAACTGTACGCAACGTGGGCGCGGCGCTCGGCAGCCTGGGCGTAGGCGCGCTGCCGCTCATTTGGTACAACCTCGTTCAGCATGGCGAAACGCTGCGCGCCAATGCGAATCTCAACTGGACCGAGCTGTGGCCGAAGTTCGTTTATCTGATGTCGGCGATGAGCGGCCACGAACTGTTCGGGTATCTCACGTACAACGAGCCGCCGCAGCGAGCGCCGGCCGGCTTGCTCGAGAGTGCGAGCGCATTCGTGGCGCACACTCTCGGCGCATGGAAATACGACTGCCTCGCCCTGCTACTCGCCGCATCGCTGCCGCTGGCGGTACTGATCCTGCGCGGGACCAGCGCACGGCTGTACGCATTTTGCGGAATCGCCGCGGCCATCGCCTGGATCGAAATGGCGCTCACGCACGACGCGGGCGTATCGCTGCATCACGTCGTGCTGCTGTGGCCGCTGCCGCAGATCATGATCGGAACTGTCGCGGCGGCTGTCATCAAACACCGCGCAACTCTTATCGTGCTTGCTGCCGCGCTCACTGTAAACCTTCTGAATGTGAACGAGTATTTCTTTGAGATGTCGTCGTCGGGATCGCCGCAAAGCTGGACCGATGCGGTCACGACCGCCGCCGGCACGCTTCTAAACCAGCGCCGTGCCGAAGTGCTCACGTACGAATGGGGATTGGCGAACACGTTTCGCGCCGTGAGCCGCGGCCTCGTGCATCAGCGCGAACTGCCGGGGCTGCTCGATGGCCCGCCCGCCGCTCTCGCCGCCATCCCCGATGCGCGCTCAGCCGTGTGGGCCGCATGGGCGCGCGAATTTTCGATATCGCCCGATGCGGACGACAAATTTGAAGCTCTCGCCGCCGCCGCCGGATTGCACAAAACGACGCTGCAGTGGATCAGTGATCGCTACGGCCGCCCTGCGATTGAGCTGTTTACGTTGAGCCCCGGCGCTCCGCCGCCGCGTGCGAATGACCGAGTTCTCGACGATACCGCCGCGCAAATCGTATTCACAGGCGAATGGATCCACGGCCGGCGGTTCGGCCCGGCCGCGCACGGTACGCTCACTTATTCCGATCAGAAGGGTGCCACGGCGCGCTTCCGCTTCCGCGGCGATCGTATCACGTATGTATTCACGCGCGCTTTCAATCGCGGCATGGCTGACATCGTAATCGACGGCCGGCGCTGGGGCACGCTCGACCTGTACGCGCCGCGCCCCGCGTGGCAGCAGCGGCAAACATTCTCGGGTCTGGGCAGCGGCGGCCACCAGATCACCGTTTCCGTGCTCGGCGCCCATGATGCACGCGCGACGAAATCGTTCATAGATATAGACGGCTTCATCGTCCCGGTCCGGTAAAATCGGAAGATGCAGCGGTATTTTGCTCTCGTGCTCGGCATGTGCCTGGCCGCGGCCTGCGCGCGGGCGGAGAGCTATGTGGTGCTTCCGTTCTTCAATACTTCGCATGATGCGAGCATCAACTGGATCGGCGAAAGCATTGCGGAGACCGTCGGCGATGCGCTGGCTTCAGACGGCCTGGTGACGATCGGGCGCGAAGACCGCGCTGAAGCCTATCAGCGGCTCGGCATGCGCCCCTATGCGCTGCTTACCAAGGCCGCTGTGATCAAGCTGGGCGAGGAACTCGACGCTGAGCACGTCATCTACGGCAGCTTCGACCTGGATACAGCCGCGGGCGCGCCAAAGACGCGCGGCTCGCTGCAGATTAAAGCGAATCTGCTGGATCTGAAGCGCATGCGGAAAGGCTCCGAGTATGGCGAAGTGGGCGCCCTTGAGGATCTCGCTTCATTGCAACATCACCTCGCATGGAAAACGCTGCAATATGTTTCGCCGGGCAACGCGCCTACGGAAGCGGCGTTCGCGGCGGAACATCCCGCCATTCGTGTGGATGCGATCGAGAACTACGTGCGCGGGCTGCTGGCTTCCACTGCCGAAGAGAAGACGCGGCTGTTCACGCAAGCGGCGCGGCTCGATCCGCGCTTTTCGCAGGCTTGCTTCCAATTGGGCAAGCTATACACGGCGCGCAAAGAGTACAAGACGGCGATCGACTGGCTGCAGAAGGTGACGCCGGCGGACGTGCACTACCGTGAAGCGACCTTCTATCTGGGGCTGTGCAGGTACTATGCGGCGGACTTCGCGGGCGCGCAGTCATCGTTTGAAATGCTGGCTTCGCACGTGCCGTTGAACGAAGTCTTCAACAACCTCGGCGTGGCGCAAGCGCGGCGCAATCTGCCGCAAGCGGTCGACGCGCTAAAAAAAGCCATCGATGGCGACCCCAGCGATCCCGTTTACCAGTTCAACCTGGGATACGTGCTCTGGAAACGCGGCGATTTCGACCGCGCGGCGGAGCGGTTCCGGCTAACGCTCGAGCGCAGTCCAGACGACCAACAGGCCCGGACGTTGCTGGCGCGGTCGGCGGCGCATTCCGGTCCGCGGCCGGGCGAGGTGCGCATGGACGGACTGGAGCGCGTGAAGAGCAATTACGAAGAGAGCGCATGGCGGCAGTTGAAGGCGGCCCTGCAGAAGCCGTGACATTCACAACCGCTCCCTGACGGTCGCGGCTCAGAAACAAAGCTGTTACAGAGCCGCGAGCGTGAGCGAGCGGTCATGACTTTCAAAGCGGACTTCGGTGGCGCCACACTACCGGGGCTCACTTCTTAGGGCCGAAATACGCGATCAGACCGAGCGCGATCGTGTCTTGCGTTTTCGAGGAGGCAGGACCCGTTCCGCGATCGAAAAACGGGTGATCCGACTGGTCGTGGCGGAATTCCAGACGGCTGAGCAGATTGTCGTGCAGTTTCATTTCGGCGGTGAGCGTCACTTCTTTTATGTTCTGCGCGACGCCCGTTGACAAGCCGTCGCGGTCGCTGAACCACTCGACGCGCGGGCTCACTGCGAAGCGTTTATTTAGCTGATACCGAAATGCGCCGGCAACGCCTCCCCATTTTCCGCTACCTGGGCCAATGTTCTTGTCGGCCGCGAAATCCGTGTTGAAGTAGAGTGACGCGTTCGGTGTGGGTGTGAAGGTCACGACCGAGTCATAAAGCTTCCGCCAGCCTTGGTCGGTGTGTTCCTTCTCCGGGCCGGCGTAGACTGTGTTGGTCCAAGTGACTTTCTTCCAGGTTAGTGCGCCGGTCACTCCGACGGTCTTGCCCGAGTTGTTATCTCGCACGTCGTTCCAGCCGTTCACGATCTGCACGCCGGCGGTAAACCATTTGTTCACTGGAATGGTTGTTCTCAATCCCATGTGATAGTAGGGAATGGCCCAGGAAAATAGGAGTGAACGGGAGCAATTCCAGTCCTGGTTGGTCTCGATGACCTCGGCGCCCGCACTGGTTACGAATTTGCCGAAGTCCAACTGCAGCCCATAACTCTTAAGAGGTTTGTAACTGACGTACGCTTCCTTGACGTACCTCATTCCATCGGGCGCCTTGTCAGTTGCGGAGATCATATCCGCAACGTGACCGGCAATAAACGCCAGGTGAAACCCCACCGGCCCGGGGGCCCGATCGATGGTCAACTCCGCCATATTGAGACGCGCCTGGTCGGCGGCCGTGTCGAAGTTATAGAGGCCGTTCACACCTGAAGTGGGATGATTGAAATTGACGTCGTAGTAGGCATCGCCCAGCAGCGAGAAATCCATACCGAACCGGCTCCATGCGGACGGCGGTGCGGAAGTTTGCGCAAAAACGGACACCGTCGCACCGATGAGCAAAGCGCTACGTACACACGCAGACACGATTACACCTCCAGGTCTTTTGAA
>JAICMB010000087.1 GCA_025929455.1 Bryobacteraceae bacterium
AAATCACCGGCACGCGGCCGCCGGCATCGATCGCGGAAGCACAGACGGCGAGCGTGCCGTCGGGTGCGGCGGCGATGTCGCGTATAAAGATGTGCGACAGACCGGATGTCGACAGCGCGAGATCCACGACCGTTTTACCTGTGCTGTCGTACGCCCAGATCCTGGCGTTGTCGAAATCGTATGCCAGCATGTACCCGTTGCTGAAGCGGGGCAGCGGCTCATTGGTGAAGTCGCGCGGGATGCGGACGGTTGCCTGCTGCGTCGCGACGGGCGCGGCGGCGGCGATGAAGAAGGTTGCGAATAGCGCGGCAGCGAGCTTTCGGGTGCCCATACCGCAAGTTATGACGCTGCGGGCGGGTGTTGCGTGGAACGGACGGAGGACAGGCAGCAACACTTCCTGTCCTACTGGTTATTTCTTGGTTGGTGGCGGCGTCTGACCTTTCGGCTGGTCTTTCGGCTCGTTGACTTCGTCGCCGTACTTGATGTTCACGTCGCTCTTGAACTGCTTGTAGTCCTCGTACTTCACGACCATCTTGACGCGCTGGTCGAGGCCCTCCTTAAAGTGCAGCGTGTCGTTCGCAATGGTGTAGGTGGGGAACCAGTATTTCCCGTCGATCTGCTCGCGGTAGGTCGCGAACTTCGGAAACTGGTTGTCGGAGCCGCGCTTCTGCAGGCCGACGCCACGGCCGTACGTTTTGACGATCTGCAGGTCGCGATCATCGACCCAGATTTCGCCCTCGAAGTAGCGCTTGCCGCTCTCCATCTTCTTCGGCTTGACGGCGAACACATAAGTGCCGATCTCGTCCACCTGCTCGCGGCCGATATAGCGGATGTAGTATTCCGGAATCTCGCTGGTGGTGAGCACGAATGGCTGCACATCGCGCAGGTCCTGTTCATCTTCGGGCGTCAGCAGCAGGTGCGACAGCGTGTTGACGGGCGAGTAAACCACCTTCTCGCTGCGCTTGCCGTCGGGCGTGAAGATGATGTCGGAGACGATCTCCCACTTTCCTTCCTGCGAGCCGCCGTCGTCCAGTTCAATGACTTTCGCGGACTGGCGGTAAGTGTAATTGCCGCGCGCCTGCGCGAAGGCGGCTTCCTTTGCCGCGAATTTCTGGATGATGTTCTGTACGTCCTCCGGCGAGGGGTCGGGAAGATTGGCCGCCTGCAAAGCGGCGGGGAACAGGCTCATGCCGCAGACCAGTGCGGCGGCCGCAAATTCGCGCATAGTACCTCTTCGATCTGGACGGACCCGGACGGACCGGGGTTTCCTGAACCGATTATCGCAGTAGCTGTTTGGCGATCGTGAGCTTTTGCATGTTGCTGGTGCCTTCATAAATGCGGCCGATTTTGGCATCGCGATAGAGCTTCTCGACGGGATAGTCCTTGGTGAATCCGACGCCGCCGAGGATTTCGACCGCTTTGGAGGCGTTGTTTTCGGCCACCTGCGACGCGAAATATTTCGCCATGGCCGCTTCCGTTACGAAGGGCAGCCCGGCATCCCGGAGGCGCGCGGCGTTGTATACAAGCAGGCGCGCCGCGCTGACATCGGTGGCCATTTGCGCGAGATCGAACTGCACGCCCTGGAACTCCGCGATCGCCTTGCCGAACTGCTTGCGCTCCTTCGCGTATCGCAGGGCGTGATCGAGCGCGCCCTGTGCCAGGCCCGTCATCTGCGCGCCGATGGCGATGCGGCCTTCGTTCAGCGTTTCGATCGCGATGCGGTAACCTTCGCCGAGTTTGCCGAGGACGTTGGCTTCGGGCACGCGGCAGCCGTCCAGAATGAGCTCGCATGTGGAGGAGGCGCGAATGCCGAGCTTGTCCTCTTTCTTGCCTACCTGGAAGCCCGCGAACCCGCGCTCGACCAGGAAACAGGTGATACCGTGATAGCCCGCGCTGGGATCGGCGTTGGCGAACACGAGATACAGGCCGGCTTCAGCGGCGTTGGTGATCCAGAGCTTGCGGCCGGTGATGCGCCATTCCCCGCCCTCGTGCACGGCGCGCGTCGTCAGTGAGAATGCATCGGAGCCCGCGCCGGGTTCCGACAGCGCGAACGAGGCGACCATGGCGGTCGCTAGTTGGGGAAGATAGCGGCGTTTCTGCTCGTCGTTTGCCCAGCGCAGCAGGACGTTGTTCGCGATGGTGTTCTGCACATCGACAATGACGGCGGCGGAGGGATCGACTTCGGCGAGCGCTTCGATGGCGAGCGTCGCAAGAAAGAATGTGCCGCCCTGGCCGCCGAACGTCTCGGGGATTTCGATGCCCATGAGGCCGAGCTCGAACATTTCGTGGAGCAAGTCTTTTCGGAAGACTCCGGCTTCGTCCATCGCGCGCACGTGCGGCGCGATACGCTCGCGCGCGAAACGGCGTACGGTGTCCTGGAACATGCGCTCTTCATCGCTGAGGATGGTGAGCGGAGCGCCGGTCGTGAGCGCGGCTTCGGGTGCGGTGGGCATGGGTCCGTAACTCAGTCTACTGCGAGAATCGCGATGGGCCGCCAGCAAGCCTGGCTGCCCTACCCCGCTCCGTGACGGTTGCGGCTCTGAAAATTGCTGTCAACGTAAGCACCCAATTCTGAGCCGCGCGCGTCAGCAAGCGGTCTTACGCGTTTTTCAACGAACTAGTGGTCGCGGGCGGTGACGAGGTCTGTGATCGCGCAGAGGGCGCGCTGGGCGGGCGATTCGGGAAATGCGGAGATGATGGCGCGCGCTTTTGACGTGAACGCTTGCGCACGATCGCGGGCACGGTCGACGCCGCCGCGGCGCTCGATGAACGACAACACGTCGGCGAAGCGCACGCGATCGTAGCCGCCGTCGTCCAGCACGGTAGCGATCGACTCGCGCTCTTCCGCCGTGGCGTCCGCAAGCGCGTAGATCAGCGGCAGCGTCACCTTGCCTTCGCGCAGATCGTTGCCGACCGGTTTTCCGAGCACCTGTTCGCGCGACGTGAAATCGAGCACGTCGTCGACAAGCTGGAACGCCATGCCGAGATTCCAGGCGAACTCGCCGAGCCGTGTTTCGACGTCTTCGCCCGCGCCGCCCACGACCGCGCCGATGCGCGCGCACGCTTGAAACAGACTCGCCGTCTTGCGGTCGATCAATTCCATGCAATCGGCTTCGCTGATGTCGATGCGGCCGAGTCGCTCGAGCTGCAGCAACTCGCCCTCCACCATCATCTGCGTGAGCGCGATCAGCGTGTCGAGCACAGCGAAGCTGCGCTCGCGCAGCGCCATTTGAAACGCCTGCATGTACAGCCAGTCGCCGGCGAGCACGCAGGTATGGTTGCCCCAGATGGCGTTGCTCGAAGGGCGGCCGCGGCGGGTGCGGGCTGTGTCGATCACATCGTCGTGAACCAGCGTCGCGGCGTGAATCATTTCCATGACGGCCGCGAGCCGTATGGCGGCATCGTTGGCGGGACCGGCGACACGCGACGACAGCAGCAGGAGAATGGGCCGCAGACGCTTTCCGCCGCCGTCCTGCAAGTAGCGGCTGATGGCCGTAACAACTTCGACGCTGGCCACCGATTCCAGACTAATCTCGCGCTCCACGCGCTCCAGATCTTCGCTAACGAGATCGAGGATTTCGCGGGCCGTGAGTGACTGGCCTAGTTTTCCGAAGCTCATTCAGAAGTGTCAGTGTAGCAAGCGGGCTCAGGCGGGCACGTTGAACAAGCGCTTGAAATTCGCGGTGGTGGCGGCCGCGACGTCGTCGAATGCGATGCCGCGCAGCGTTGCGACTTTCGCCGCGGTGTAGGCGACAAACGCGGGCTCGTTACGCTTGCCGCGCTTCGGAACGGGCGCGAGATAGGGCGCGTCGGTTTCGACCAGGATGCGGTCGAGCGGCGTCTCGCGCGCGGCGGCCTGGATGTCGAGCGCTTTCGGAAACGTGACCATGCCGCCGAAGCTGAGATAGAACCCGAGCGCGAGCGAGCGCGTGGCCTGCTCGCGCCCGCCCGAAAAACAATGCATCACGCCGCCGATGCCGTGCGGCGCCCAGTAGCGATCGAGCAACGCAAAGGTGTCGTCCCAGGCTTCGCGCGTGTGAATCACGATGGGCTTGCGAACGCGAGCGGCGATGTTCATCTGCTCGATGAAGACGTCCTTCTGCGCTTCCCGCGGCGAGAAATCGTAATGATAGTCGAGTCCGATTTCGCCGAGCGCGAGGACGGATGTTTGGGCGAGTAGCGCGGCTACCTGTTCGAGCGTGCCGGCGGTGGCTTTCGCGGCATCGTGCGGATGCACGCCGACGGTCGCATACAGCGCGGGATAGCGCGAAGCGAGGCGCAGGCTGGCTTCGAGGTCGGGCGGACCTTCGCCGGTGCCGATAGCAACCATATGTTCGACGCCAGCCTCAAACGCGCGCTCAATCACTTCGTCGCGGTCGGCGTCGAAGTCGATACTGTCCAGATGGCAGTGCGAATCGATGAGAGCCACGGCGCTTATTTGAGGCGCGCGCCGATGGGCACGTCTTCAAGAAATCCGGCCAGGACGGGCTTGCCGCCCTCGAGCGAGGCGGCGACGATCATGCCTTGCGACTCGATGCCCCGCAGTTTGCGCGGCTGCAGATTGGCGACGATCACGACCTTGCGGCCGACCAGCGGCTCGGGCTCGTACGCCTCCGCGATTCCCGCTACGATGGTGCGCGGCTGCGGCTCGCCGATGTCGATCTTGAGATGCAGCAGCTTGTCGGCGCCTTTCACGCGCTCCGCGGATACGACTTGCCCGACGCGCAAGTCCACTTTCGCAAAAACGTCGATGGCGATGACGTTGGCATTTCCGCTCGCCGCGGCGCCCGCCGGCGGAACTGCCTTCGGCTTCATAACGGCATCCTGCCGCGCCTTCTCTTCGATTTCGAGTTTCTGCATTTTCTCAATGGCGGGCTTAGCGTCGATGCGCGGGAATACCGGCGACGGCTGGCCCACTTTGTGTCCGGCGCGCAGCCGTCCCCAATGCAGGTCGGGAATGCGCACCTGATCGAGCGGCACGCCCATGCCGAGCATTTCCCAAATCTTGCCGGCCGATTCCGGCATCACGGGGTAGACCCACACGGTGACGATCCGCAGCGCCTCGATCGCGGTGTAGAGCGTTTCATCGAGCAGTTCGCGCGAAGCCTCGTCCGTTTGCTTCGCCAGCGCCCACGGCGCGCGCTCCACGATGAATTTATCGATCGCGCTCATGAGCGACCAGATGATTTCGAGAGCGCGCGAGAAATCGAACGCCTTAAACGCCTCGAGCGCCTGCTCGGTGGTGCGGCGCGCCGCTTCGGCAATTTGCATGTTGCCGTTCGAGTGCGGAATCACACCTCCGCGATACTGCTGCAGCATGCTGAGCGTCCGGCTGGCGAGATTGCCGAGGCCGTTCGCGAGATCGGCGTTGTAGCGCTGGACCAGCGCGTCGTAGCTGAAACTGCCGTCCTGGCCGAATGTGATTTCGCGCAGCAGAAAATAGCGCAGCGCGTCGGCGCCCGTCACGTCGGCAATGGGACTGGGGCGCACGACGTTGCCGCGCGACTTGCTCATCTTGTTTTCTTCGACAAGTATCCAGCCGTGCGCGAACACCTGCCTGGGCAGCGGCAGGCCGGCGGCCATCAGAAACGCGGGCCAGTAGATGGCGTGGAAACGCAGGATGTCTTTGCCGACTAGGTGCAGGTCCGCGGGCCACAAATGCTCGCCTCGAACCGCGCTTATGTAGGACGTCAGCGCGTCGAACCACACGTAGAAGACGTGCGCAGTTTCGTGCGGCACGGGGATGCCCCACTTGATCGTCGTCCGCGTGATGGAAAGGTCGTTGAGGCCCTGTTTGACGAACGAGATCAGCTCGTTGCGGCGGTAGTCGGGTTTGACGAACTCGGGGTGCTCGGCGTAGAGATCGAGCAGCTTTTGCTGAAACGCGGAGAGCTTGAAGAAGTAGTTCTCCTCCGTAACGGTTTCGGTGGGACGTCCGCAATCGGGGCACGGGTCGCCGGGCTTGGCATCGCTGACGTACAGCTCGTCGTGGAAGCAGTATTGACCGGTGTAGGAACCTTTATAGATGTAGCCGTTCTGCAGACAGCGCTCGAACAGATCGCGCACGACTTCGAAATGCTTCGGACTGGAGGTGCGGATGAAGTGGTCGTAGTCGATGTGCAGTTTCTTCCACTGCGCGACGAACTCATCGGCGACCCGCGTGGCGTACTCCTGGGCGGTCATGCCGGCCGCGCGAGCGGCGCGCTCGACATTCTGGCCGTGCTCGTCGGAGCCGGTGGTGAGCACCACGGGATCGAAGCCCTGCAGGCACTTGAATTTTTTGACGCAGTCGGCGACGAACGTTGTGTATGCGGTACCGATATGCGGCGCGGCGTTGACGTAATAGATGGGAGTCGTCAGGTAATATTTCATCGTTTGGTGGTCAGGTACGCGAGGCTGGCTTCGGCGAGCACCTTTTTGAGCGGCACGCCCGCGCGGAGCGCAACGGCTCGGCAGTCGTCGTATTCGGGAGCGAAGCCGCCGTTCTCACCAACCTTGACGCGCACGGCGCCGAAGCTGGTCTCGACGGACTCGGCCGCGCGTTCCTGCGTCCGGCGCGCGGCTTCGAAAAAGCGCAGGCCGAGGGTGGTCGTCTCAGAGAATATGATGGCGACGAGTGCATCGCGGTCCTCGGGCCGTGCGATCACGCTGAGCACAGTGCCCGGGCGGTTCTTCTTCATGAGCACGGGCGCGAGCGTTACGTCGAGCGCGCCGGCGTCGAGCAGGCGCTCCATGGCATAGCCGAGCACCTGCGGATTGGAGTCGTCGATATTGGCTTCGAGCACCGTGACGGCGGCCGCTTCGGGCGCTTCCCTGGTTTCGCCGATGATCGCGCGCAAGACGTTGGCGTGTTCGGGAAAGTCTTTCGATCCGGCGCCGTACCCAGTACGCGCAACGCGCACGCCCGGCAACGTTCCGAAGGATACAGCGAGCGTGGTGGCGAGCGCCGCGCCTGTGGGCGTCGTAAGCTCGACGGCGGGCCCGCGTGAATAAACGGGGCAGCCCGACAATAACTCCGCGGTTGCCGGCGCGGGCACCGGAAGAACCCCATGTTCAGTATTCACGGTTCCGCTGCCTACATTAATGGCTGAGCAATGCACCTGCTCAATGCCCAGTAGCGCGAGCGCCGTGCACGCGCCCACGATGTCGCAAATAGAATCGGCAGCGCCGACTTCGTGGAAATGCACGCGTGCGAGCGGCATGTCGTGCACCTTCGCTTCGGCTTCTCCGAGGCGCTCGAAAACACGTGCGGCGTTTTGCTTGGCGGTGTCCGGCAGATCGCCGCGCTCGATCAATTGCAGAATGTGCGGCAAGTGCCGGTGCGCCTTCTGCTCGCCGCCGTCGACATGAAATTTCGTCGCCGCGATGCCGCGGCGCTTGGTGCGCTCGACTCGAAATGACGCACCGGTTTCGAGCGAATCGAGCGCGCGCACGAGCGCTGTGCTGTCCGCGCCGGCGTCGAGCAGCGCGCCGACCGTCATGTCTCCGCTGATTCCGGAGAACGCATCGAAGTAGCAGATTTTCATGAGAGTAGTTGGCGCGCGCTCCGGAAAGCGGGTCTGGACGCCTGCGCGCACATATGGACGAGGGCAGGCAGCAAGACTGCCTGCCCCACTTCGCTAACGGCTGGAGCGGAATCGCTTCTCGATCTCTTCCCAATTCAACGTGTTCCACCACGCCGCGATGTATTCCGGCCGGCGGTTCTGATATTTCAGATAGTAGGCGTGTTCCCAGACGTCCAGGCCCAGAATCGGCGTGCGCCCTTCCATGAGCGGGCTGTCCTGGTTCGCGGTTGAAGTGATCTCGACCGCGTTGCCGTTCTTCAGCAGCCACGCCCAGCCGGAACCGAAACGTCCGCCTGCCGCGGCCGCGAATTTTTCTTTGAACTGGTCGTATCCGCCGAACGCCGCCTTGATCGCGTCCCCGACGCCGCCCACCGGAGCGCCGCCGCCGTTCGGCTTCATGATGGTCCAGAACATGGAGTGGTTGGCGTGCCCCCCACCGTTGTTGCGCACCGCTGTGCGGATGTTCTCCGGAACCGCGGCGCAGTTGTTCGCGAGCAGCTCCTCCACGCTCTTGTTCTGCAGATCGGGCGCGGACTCCAATGCCTTATTCAGGTTGTTCACGTATGCGCCATGATGCTTGTCATGGTGGATTTCCATGGTCTGCTTATCGATGTTGGGCTCCAGCGCGCCGGATGGATACGGCAACGGTGGCAATGTAAAAGCCATACGGTTCTCCTCGTCTCCTCATTAAATGCAACAGCACGAATCCGCTGGCGCACCGTAACGCGGCGCAACCCGGCTGCGCGGATCGATCACGGCTGGCAGCCGCCCGCCTGTTCGAAGGCATACGCGAGACGGAACATGCCCACCTCGTCAAAATGCTTCGTAAGAATCTGCATGCCCACGGGCAAGCCGGCGGCGGTCGTCCCGCAGGGGACGCTCATGCACGGAATGCCCGCCAGACTTCCGGTCAACGTAAAAATATCCGAAAGGTACATCTCGATCGGATCGTCGATCTTCTCGCCGATGCGAAACGCCGGGAACGGCGACACGGGCGTGACGATCGCGTCCACGTCCGCGAAGGCCTTCCGGAAATCCTCTACGATCAGCGCGCGCACGCGTTGCGCTTTCAAATAATAAGCGTCGTAGTAGCCGTGGCTCAGCACATAAGTTCCGAGCATGATGCGCCGCTTGCATTCAGCGCCGAAGCCTTCGCCGCGCGTCGCCCGGTACATGCCGGTGAGCGTGTCCGCGGCCGCGCGGGTGGTGTACCGTACGCCATCGTAGCGCGCGAGGTTGGAACTGGCTTCCGCCGTGGCAATGATGTAGTAGCAGGCCACCGCGTACTTCGTCGTAGGCAGCGAGATTTCGCGCACCTCGCAGCCGAGGCTGCGCAGCGTTTTTACACCCGCCTGAATGCGCGACCCTGTTTCGCTCGCGAGGTTTTCGAAGTACTCCCGGGGCAGACCGATCTTCATGCCGGCCGCGCCGCGCGTCATCTCCGCCGCATAGTCCGGAACGGGTGCGGATGCGGATGTCGCGTCGTTCCGATCCTGGCCGGCGATCACCCGCAGCAACACCGCTGCATCGCTGACATTGCGCGCGAACGGGCCGATATGGTCGAGCGAACTTGCAAACGCCACCAGGCCGTAGCGGGAGACGCGGCCGTAGGTCGGGGTAACGCCGGTCACGCCGCAGAACGATGCGGGCTGCCGGATCGACCCGCCGGTGTCGGAGCCGAGCGCGACCACCGCGCTGCCGTCCGCAACAGCCGCCGCCGAGCCGCCGCTCGAACCGCCCGGCACCCGGCTCGGGTCGACAGGATTGCGCACCGGACCGAACGCCGAGTTTTCGTTCGAGGAGCCCATCGCGAACTCGTCACAGTTGGTCTTGCCGATGATGATGCCGCCCGCCTGCTCCAGCCGGACCACGGCCGTGGCGTCGTAGGGCGGTTCGTAATGCTCGAGCAGGCGTGACGCGCAGGTGGTGCGCACGCCCTTGGTGACGATGACGTCCTTCACCGCGACCGGCACGCCGGCCAGCGGCCCGGTATCATCGCCGCGCGCGATGGCGTCGTCTACGCGCCGCGCGGCTGCGAGCGCGCGCTCGGGGCAAAAGGAGATGAACG
>JAICMB010000508.1 GCA_025929455.1 Bryobacteraceae bacterium
ACGCCGAGCACTTCGTAGTAGTCTCGCTTCACCGCGTTCATTATTTTCTGACGGCAACCTTCACCATGGCCGGCCGCAACAGCTTGCCACGGAAATTGTAACCGCGCTGGTATTCCTCAAGAATGGTGTGATCTGGTGCTTCGTCCGTTTCGACCATCTCCACTGCATGATGCAGATTCGGATCGAACGGCTGTCCCTCTGAAACAATCGGCTCCAGGCCGAGTTTCGTTAGAGAATCAGTCAGACGCTGGTAGATTAATTCCATGCCGCGCGCGTATTCGCGATCGGCTGATTCGGCCTTCAGCGCGCGCTCGAAATCGTCGACGATCGGCAGCAGCGAGCGCACCGTGTCCGTGTTCGCGTACTCCAGGATATCGGCTCGCTCGCGCTCGGCGCGGCGGCGGAAATTGTCAAACTCCGCCTGCCGCCGCAACAGCCGGTCCTGCAGGTCGGCCCTCTCCGTTAACAGACGATCCCGTTCCGAAATCAACGCTTCCACGTCTCCGGCCTCTAAATTGTTGGATGTTTCGTCGATCACGGTCGATCCGTCTTCCACCGGTTGGGCGTCGCCCCGCGGCCGGCGCTCGTCGTTTCCACGCGGATTTTGCCTGTCCATACTTTCAGTGTAAAGAGAACGCGGTCGAATAAACGCCCGCGGCGCGCCGGCTTCACCCGATACTGCCGAATGCCCGGCCGAGATGCACCACCGCGGAGATCGCCTTCTCGTAATTCATCCGCAGCGGACCGAGCACGGCGATCTTGGCGCAAACCCCGCCCGCGAGCGGAATCGCGATGCCAATCAACGACAGTTCGCGCATGCTGGGATGCAGCTCTTCTAGCCCGACCTGAACCGCAAGCTCCCCGGACGGTTCTTCGAGGAAGCGATCGAGCAGATGCACGATGCGCTTCTTCTCTTCGAGCGCCTGGAACAGCTCCCGCATCTTCTCGCGCGTGAGGTGCAGGTCCAAGCCGACCAGGTTGCTCGCGCCTTCCAGGTGTACCTCGGGCGCCAGCTCAATATCGAGCAGACCCTTACTATACAGGAGCGTAAGTTTTTTCAGAATCGCGCTGTATGCCGCGCTCTGCTGCTCCAGGCGCGCGCTGAGTTCCTGCCGGATGCTGGTCAGCGGCCAACCGCTGAAATTGCGGTTGATGTAGTTGCGGATCGAACCCAATTCGTCGCTCGAGGTGGGCTCGTCCAGGATAACCACACGGTTGTGCACCATACGGTCCTGCGTTACGACGACCATGAGCACCCGGCGCTCGCTGAGGCCGATCAATTCAATTTGGTCGAGCGTCTGGCTGGAAGCCGGAATCGCGGCCGCAATGCCGACGCCCCGGGTCATCGTCATCAGGATGTGCGACGAGTATTCGACACGCTGCTCCAGCGTTTCGAGGTTTGTCAGTTCGGCACGGATCCGATGCAGCTCCGCCGCCAGCACTCGCCCGCGCGCCAGCGATTGCACATAGCTGCGGAAGGCCTTGCCGGTCGGAATGCGCCCGGCGGAGGTGTGCGGCTGCGCGAGGTAGCCCTCATCCGACAGATCGGCCATGACATTGCGAATCGTGGCGGAGCTCAGCCCATCGCGCCGGTACCGTGAAACGGTGCGCGACGCCACTGGCTCGCCCGTCTCGATGTACGACTGGACGATGGTATGGAGTATGTCTTGGGCTCGCGGTGTCATCCGAAAGACAATTTTCGCTGCTACCACGATTGTAGGAATGTGAGAGGTTGATGGTCAAGGCTGGCGTAACGCACTTCAAGGACCAGCCCGGCGGCCCGGGTAGGAGGAGCCGGGTCTCTGCCGAACGCGCCAACGGCAGAACCGGACCAGTCCTCGAAGCGCTCGCGGCTATCGCGCCGGCCCAAGTGGGCCCCAATCCACCTGTGCTGGACGCGATCCGCATGTGCCCGGCGGGAATCGACCGGCTCCGGAGACAACCGCAACGAACTCCGCCCTGAGTTCGAGCGGCGCCCCCGGGAAAGAAGATCCCGCAACGGTGAAACGCGGCCCCCGAAATGAGCCGCGTTTCCGCAATGAGCACTAAGAAGCCGTCGATTGCGAACTCTCGCGCCCCAGCGAGGTCCGCAGTGCCGGCTCCCACGCTCAGAATATCGAAAGGCGCGTCCGCTCAATCGCGCACGCATTCTGCGCAGTGGCTGTAAGCTGCTGAATCGAAACGAAATCAGGTCTGCAAAAAATTCCTTGATTCCGCGTGACGGCTATTTCGCGCCCATCTCGCGCGGCCAAAACCACACACGGCGAGCAGCGTCAGAGCGACCGGTCCGAGCGAAGCGGGCTCGGGAACCAGCGTTACATCTCCCGATAGCGTCACGTGAACGGTTTCTTCTCCAGGGAGAACGGTCACGTTCCCACCCTCCATGTCTACGCTGGCGCCGATACTCATTTGCAACTGATACAGGCCGGGCAGAAGGATCGTTGCACACTGCATCGGAATCGGGCCGTATTCGTAACCGCCGGGTGGGCACCGTAAATCGACCGATGCGTCAGACGTATTGACATCACTGCCGCTGATAGAGTCGAAAACGACATCCTGCAATATGAAAAATGAGCTGTACGGTGGCCCCGTTAATGGTGTAAGGGACGCTATCGACTGCGTGCCTGCATCGCATTGCCAGAATGCGCTGTCGTTGGGAACGCAAGCCGGCCCGAAGCCGCTGATACTGCTCTGCAAGAAAACATTTCCGGGATTGCTGACGAGGATCTCTAAATCGCGTTCTACGCGAAACGAGGTGCCTGGCCCTCCGGTAAGCGACCATACGAGAGTGTCGCCATACATAAGAGATGCCGAAACAACAATGCCCGGCAAAATCTGCCAGAAAAGGCGCGCTTTAGCGTATCGAAACATACAGCCCTCCCTTCCGAACGATCCGATGCGTCCCGAATTCTAGCGCTCGGTTCCGCGAAGTCAACCGCCCCTCTGGCGGGCGTTTCCCACTAAAATAGTGATGAAAAGCCCAATCCCCGCGCTCACGGCCGGGGTTCCCTAAACTTGACGCATCCCGCCATCCGCGACCTGTTCCAAAGCGTCGCGCGTGTACCCGCGTTCCAGGAAGCCGTCGGCCGCCTGCTACGCGAACCGCATGCGCGCCTGTCCATTTCCGGGCTGACCGCCACCGCGAAAGCGCTTTATCTCACGCTGCTGTGGCAGGCCACTGAGCGCCCGCTGCTCGTGGTTGTAGACGGTAACAAGCAGGCCGAAACGCTCGCCGGCAGCCTCGAAACATTTTTCGACGTTCTCGTCGCACGCGATCTGCCTCGCCCAATATTGATTCCCGCGCTCGACGTCCTCCCCGCGCAGCGGCTCTCGCCCCACAGCGAAATCGCGGAGCAGCG
>JAICMB010000606.1 GCA_025929455.1 Bryobacteraceae bacterium
ATCGCGGCGGCCTTCCTCATTCTGGGCATCTTGCTGGGCGTGCGGATCTTCGCAAGACCTGCGCCGGCCGCGTTCGACGGCAACCCCAAGGCCAAGGAAGCGCTCAACCTGAGCGACCGGGAACTAGAAGTGCTGCACGAACTGGCGGCCGGCCGCTCCAACAAGGAGATCGCCGCGCGTCTGCACGTCTCGCCGAACACGGTCAAGACGCACGTGGCGCGGCTGTTCCAGAAGCTGGACTCCCGGCGGCGCACCGAGGCCATCCGCCGGGCGCGCGAACTCGGGATCGTGCCCTGAGCGCGCAATATTCCGGGTGAAACGGCGCGAATCACCCGTTCGGGCGATTGCGGGAGGCGCTTAAATCGCGGTCAATGGCAGCCTCACACCTAAGAAACCTCTGATCAATCCTCATACTCGTCATTCCCGCGAAAGCGGGAATCCAGTGCCTTTGTCGTAGCTCATTGATGGTAAATACACTGGATTCAGGGTTCAGCCGAGATGAAGCTGCGACGGCCCCGGAATGACGAGCAAAATCAGATCTTCCCTAAGGAGGCATCCCATGTTGCGGACCATCCTGAAGTACGGCGTGATCGCGGGCCTGGTCGTCGGCGGGCTGGAAGTCGCCACCGTCGCCACGTTCTCCGGCATGCCGCCGCTGAAGTACGGCATGTGGATCGGCTACACCACCATGCTGATCGAGCTGAGCGCGGTGTTTGTGGGGATCAAGCAACACCGCGACGTGGCCCGCGGCGGCGTGATCGGGTTCTGGCGGGCGTTCGGCATCGGCGTGGGCATCAGTTTCATCGCCGGGATCTTCTACGTGGCCGCCTGGGAAATCGTGCAGGCCGCGACCCACATGGATTTCGCCAGCTCCTATTCGCGCGCAATGATCGCGGGCGCACAGGAGAAAGGCGCGAGCGCCGCGGAGCTGGCGAAGATGACCGCCGAGATGGAGCGGTTCAAGGTGCAGTACGCCAACCCGATGTTCCGCCTGCCGATGACCTTCATCGAGATCTTCCCCGTCGGCGTGCTGGTGTCGCTGATCTCGGCCGCACTGCTGCGCAATAGCCGGTTCCTGGCGGTGCGACGGGCGTAAAGGATCAATGCGGGGAATGTCCCCGCTGCGCGGGACAACGCGCGACGGTACCGGCATCGATGCAGTAACGGTCCAGGTCGTCGGGGGCGAAGACGGGCCCCGAAAAATGCTTTTTGACACCGCTCACGTATGCGGCCCGGTCCGCCTCGTCCTCGGGATCGTAGTGGTAGAGCATCACCGACTTCACCTGAGCCTTCGTCGCCAGCGCACCGATGCTGTCCGTATCGAGGTGTTCGAACTGGAAATGAGCACGGAATTTTTTGCCGCGTTCTGCGGACCAGTGCATTTGCGCTGTCACCGACTTGATCAACCGCTCGAGATCTGCAGCATCGCGGCTCGATGCCTCGGCCACCAGCACGTCGGCACCCCGGGCCAATCGGACAACGGCGTCGCTGCGCCCGGTATCGCCGGTGAATACGATCACTCCATGCGGAGTTTCGATCCGGAATGAGTAAGACTTCAACTCTTTGCGTTGTGGGGCGGGCATCAGTGCGTAGTGCGAATTCTCGACGGCGGTGACGCGGATCTTGTCGTCCCGGAAAACAACCCCGTCGCGTTTGAATTCATGCGCAACGAAGAGATTCGTGAACTGTCCGTTGACGATGCGGAAGCCTGAAGGGTTTTCGGCGGCGAAGGGCCGGAATCCAACGGTGATGAAATGGAACGCCGCATCGACCAGCTCCCGGGTTTGAGGCGGGCCGTATATGTCGACATTCTCAGTCCCGGCGGGTCGCGCGTGGAAAAAGTCATTGGCCATGACGTCGGCCAGGCCGAGATCATGATCCGCATGAAGATGCGTGAAAAAGATCGTCCTGACCTGCTGGGATTTGATGCCGGCCTCGACCATCCGCCGCATGGTCCCGATGCCGCAATCGATCAGATATCCGCGTCCGTCGACGATGAGCAGCGTGGAAGGCTCCGACCGATCCGCGCGCAACAGCGGCCCACCGGCCGTGCCGAGGAAAACGATCTGGGTGCCGGTGTTCGGATTTGCGAGGGAAACGGCTGGGGCAGCACCGACGCGGCACATGCCAGCCAACAGCAGCGCGGCGAATGCCATCGCTCGGGACATCATGGGCGGCAACGCGGACGCACTCATGGGCACATCCTCCGATCCAGCCAGGCTGATTACCATTCTAGCGGGCATGAAAAAGGCCCGGCACGTGGCCGGGCCTCGGACAAATCCGCCGCACCGGAAATCAGTGCCTGTCGCGGTTGTAATAGCTGCGCTCGAATAGCTGCCCTGCGCGCCACCGGAACAATGCGAGGCGTTGTAGCTGCCGTGACCATGGCTGTCGTAGTTGGTGTGGCCGTGGTTCCCGTTGCTGTTGTAGCCATGATCACCGTGATAGCTGTCGTGGCCCTGGTAGTAGCCCGATGAGCCATGCCAATCACGGTTGTGGTAACCGCGATTGGAATACACGTTGACGTTGACGCTGCGGCCGTAGGCGTAGCGCGGATACGAGTACCCGCCGTAACCGTACGAATAGCCGCCGCCGTAATACGGCGCGCTGTAGTACGGGCCGCCGTAATACGCAGCCTGTCGCTCGGCTCGCGGCCCGTGCTGATCACTGCGATGTTGTCCGGGACACGCGGAAGCGTCCCGTGAGCAGTCGCTCCAGGCCCAGTGCCAGCGCCACGCCGACGAGTTGCGCGGCGATGAAGCCGGGAATGTCGATCGGCCGGATGCCGGCGAACGTGGTGGTCAACGCGCGTGCGATCGTGACGGCGGGATTGGCGAACGCGGTCGAAGCGGTGAACCAGTA
>JAICMB010000765.1 GCA_025929455.1 Bryobacteraceae bacterium
AACCACATGTTCCCCAACACGTGCATCCACCCGCCGTGCAGAAACATGCAAGTGAGCAGGCTGGTCCAGGTGAACTGGGCTGGAACCAGGCCGTAGGTGGCGACGAAGGCGTTCCGCGACCACCCGTCCAGCGACACCATATAGAGAAAGACCAGCAGGTTTATCGCGATCAGCACGACCGTTACCAAGGGCTTGGTGTAGCTCGGTTCTGTATCGCGGATCGGAAACATCTACTCGCCGGCCGCCTTGTTCGAGCGCGCGGCAAATTCCGGATGCGACCGGCGTTCGGCGCGCGCCATCAGCGCGCGCACTTCGGTGAGCCCGCGAATGCCGCCGCGGGCGCCCAGCGCGGTGCAATTCACCGCGGCCATCGCGTTAGAAAACTCGAGCGAATCGCCGATCGCCATGCCTTGCAAAACAGCATAACAGAAGGCTCCGTGGAACACGTCGCCCGCGCCCGTAGTATCCACGCAGTTCACCACAAACGCCGGCGCGTAGTGGAAGCGGCCCGATTGCAGGGCGAGGGCGCCGTGCGCGCCTAATGTCATCGCCGCCACCTTCATGCCGTATTCGCTCTGGATCGCTTCCAGGGCCTTGAAGGGGTCGCTCTCTCCGGTCCAAGCGGCGGGGAACTCGCTCGATGCGACCAGGTAATCCACGTTGGGCAGGACACGATCGAAGCCGTGGTAGATCGTATCCACGTCGATGGTGACCGGGATGCCGTGGCCGCGCGCGATCTGCGCCGCGCGCGCGACCGCCGGAGTGTCGTGTCCATCGATATGGAGCAGGCGGGCGCTGGTAATCATCTCTTCGGTGATCTCTTCCGGCCGGATCTTAAGACAATCGTCGCGGCGCCACAGTACGGTGCGCTCCCCGGTTGAGCGATCGATAATGATATAGGCGGACTGATTGGGACAGCCCTTCCTGACTTTGATGTGATCGAGGTTGATCCCGGTACCCTGGAGGCTTTCAATCTGGATTCGGCCGCGCTCGTCGTCGCCCACCGCCCCGATGTACTTCGTGCGCAACCCGAGTCGCGCGCACGCGACCATGGCGCTCGCAACTTGTCCGCCGGGGCTGAGCATCTCGTCGACAAACGGCACCTTACCGGCGTAGGCCGGGAAGTGAGGCACTATCATCAGCGTGTCGGTGGCGTTCAGGCCCACGCCCACAACATCGAAATCTGGCATTCCCGCCTATTGTATGTGGATTTGATGCACGGGCGTTCTTTCACTATCGCGCTCGAACTCGTTACAACCAAGAAAGGACCGCGTGAAGGCGCGTAACGCGATGACGATACGCCGTGGCATGTGATTTTTGAAGCCGATCAGAGCGACAGCACCGCGGCGATTCACTCGGCATTCGAGATCTTCAACGCGTTTTCCAGGCTGTTGAGGAGTTCATCGAAGTGCGGGAACCCGATACGATTGTTTTCGCCACGAAGCGGGATAAACTCGCGGGCATCTATCAGACCTACTTGCGAAAAGAGTCATTGAAGCTGGAAAAACTGGGCTACCGGCTGGAAATTCCGCAGCGGGTGGCTCCCTATGTGGAATTTATGTTGAGGCGGGTGAGCCCATCCGGGTGGAAACCCTAGCCTCGCTCATGGCTTGCGGAGTTCCTTACCGAGATCATCCAGGACTTCATCCCGCCGCTCAGTATCCAAATCTTTTTCCAGCCGCCGCAATGCCACTCCGACGATATCGCGGTGATGGACGCGGGAACCGAAACTCTCCTGAAGACGGAGCCACAGTTCGTGGGCCCGGTCCAGATCCTCCGGCCACAGCCTCGGCGGGTGCGGACCTAGATTGACATAGACGCTGGGGCGGCCCGGAGTGATGATTTCGAGAGAGAAGGGGTGTCGCGGCTCCGGGAGCTTTTCCCAGGCCAGCCCGATACGGCGCGCCAGTTCCTCGCTATCCATGCGGGCGCTCACACCCGTGACCAGCCGGGACGCCTTGAGCTTGGCCGCCGT
>JAICMB010000213.1 GCA_025929455.1 Bryobacteraceae bacterium
GGCCGTTCTTCGAGATCGATATCGATCAGAAACACCAACCGCCCGCGCGCGTGCCGCAAGC
Source organism: Bryobacteraceae bacterium (assembly GCA_025929455.1). The sequence continues at coordinate 62 of JAICMB010000213.1, forward strand.
CCGCCATAATGGCCGCGTGATGGCCGAAGTTGCGCGAAAAATCCACCACGCGGATGCGCTCGTCCTGTTCCGCGAGCCGCAGTGCCAGTTGCAATGAATTGTCCGGTGAGCCGTCGTTCACGATCACGATCTCGTAATCGACGCGGAGCGCGCCCGCGGCCGCGGTCATCCGCCGGTAAAACTCGTCGATGAACGGCGCGGAGCGGTACAGCGTCGTGACAATGGACAGGGGAACAGATTCGTACGATTGCATGGGCCGCGGCAACAGTACCAATTGTCCCGCATCGCAACGCGCGCCTGTCGCCCGCCCCCATGTTCTACTGAAACTATGAAGTTAACGGCGGCGCCGCCGTCCCTCGCGCTGTCGACCCTGCTACCGGTCCTCACTACCATGGCGGCCTTCGCCATGATCTCACCCCGTCCCGAAGTCGAGCGCGCTACCCGTGGCGCAGCCGGCGCCGCGGCGAAGTTTGCCCGCGAAGCGCCGCGCTACACCGCGGTCGAAACCATTCACCAGCGCGCCATGGTTCACCCGCACCGCCGCGGCCTGCATTTCGGCAATCCGGAAGACCGCCGCCCCGTTTCGCATATGTCGAACCGCGAAATCGTCTCGGTGTACGGCCTCACGCCGGTCGGTCCATCGGGCGAGTTGCACGAGGTTCGCCGCATCGTCGCGATCGACGGTAAGGAGGTCGAGAACACCGGCGCGGCCCGCCGCCACCTGCAAAGCGTCCTCGCCGGAGCCGACAGTCGCGCGAAAACACACTTGATCAAGGCGTTCTACGACGCGGGCCTGGTCGGCGCGGAACAGGATTTCGGGCAAATCCTGCTGCTGTTCTCAAAACGCGACATCGCAAACTACACCTTCCAGCCGTATAGTGAAGCGCATCTCGGAGCCGACCGCGCGTTCATCCTCTTCTTCAAACAGACTGCGGGGCGCGATTCCCTGCGCATCTCGGAAGGACGCTCTTCACTCGCGCAAAAGCTCGAAGGCGAGTTGTGGGTCCGCGTGCCCGATCAGCTACCGCTCCGGGTGGCCCTGACCACAACGCACCCCGATAATGGGCACACCATTCGCGACGAGGCTCGGGTCGATTACGCTTCCAATGCCGCGGGCGCGCTGCTGCCGGCCGCAGTGGTCTACCGGCGCTTTGTCGACGACACGCTCTCGGTCGAGAATATCGCACAGTACTCCGCCTGGGAATTGCGGTGATCGATGACGTATATCTACCTGCACGGATTCGCTAGCGGGCCGTCATCGAAAAAAGCCACATTTTTTAAAAATAAGCTCGCCGAAACGGGTATCGACCTGCAGGTTCCCGATCTGGCTGAGGGCGATTTCGAACGGCTCACGATTACACGCCAGTTGGCCGTCGTTAAGCACGCGGCCGTGAATACAGATGAGATTACGCTATTCGGTTCGAGTATGGGTGGGTACCTCGCGGCATTGTACGCGGCGCGACACACCGAGGTACGACGCCTCGTGTTGTTCGCGCCGGCGTTTGGGTTCGTTCGGCGCTGGGAGGAGCGCATCGGCACACTCGCGTTCGAGCGCTGGCGCGCCACGGGCCGCTTACCCGTAATGCACTACGGTTTCGGAGAGACTCGCGATCTGAATTTCGAATGGATTGAGGACGGCGTGCATTACGAGGACTATCCGTCATTCCGCCAGCCCGCGATTATCTTCCACGGCCGCCATGACGACGTGGTCCCTTACGGTTATTCGCAATTGTTTGCGGAACAGCACGAAAATGTGGAGCTGCGTTTGTTGGATTCCGATCACGAACTGATCGATGTGCTGGATCCGATCTGGGAAGCGGCCCGCCGCTTCCTTGAGAATCCCGACCGTCTGGGAGGGGCCGGGCCGGTCTTCTAAAACGCCGCCGTGTATCCGTGCGGTACTGTACGGTGGGGTGTTGTGCGGTAGTGTGGAGTTCCGCGCTCCGGCATGACGATTACATTGGCGGGGAGCGGCTGATCAGCTTCCGTTGCCGTAGACTCCTCAACGAAACGGTCTAAAACCATCGCCAACGCTTCCTGAAACGTAACATCATGGCCCTCGGCCCACCGCTCCAGCGCACGAATGTGAGGCTCGGCGAGCAGGACGTTAGCAGAATTCATAACGCCGCTCCTTGGATTGTCAGCAGGTGCTGCTAACTTCATTATCTCCGATCCGGAGCAGGAACAAGCGAAAAAATTTACGAAATCTTTTTCAACGCCGCGTAAATCATCGCCACGGGAAGCCCAACCACGTTGAAATAATCACCATCGATACGCGTTACGAACTTCGATGCAAGTCCCTGAATGGCATAGCCGCCGGCCTTTCCCGCGGGCTCTCCCGAAGCCACATACGCGTCGATCTCTGCGTCGCTCAACGGTGCGAAACGAACCCGTGTAACCGCGTGATCTACCATGGCCATGTCTTGCGTCCGCAGGCAAAACGCGGTGACAACTTCATGCTCGCGGCCTGACAGCAGCCCCAGCATCCGCCGCGCATCGGCATCGTCCCGCGGTTTCTCGAGCACTTCCGCGCCGGCCAGCACCACTGTGTCGGCGCCCAGCACAACGTCGCCCGCGCCGGCCGTAACGGCTTCCGCTTTCTCGCGCGCCAGCCTGCGTGCGAACGCAATCCCGTCCTCTCCGGGACGCCGCTCCTCGGGCACATTCGCGACCCGCACGACAAAATCGAATCCGGCTACCCGTAGAATTTCGCTGCGCCGCGGCGACGCCGAAGCGAGAATCATCATTCTCTATTCACAGCGCAGCGCCACCACCGGGTCAACTCGCACAGCGCGACGCTTCGGCAGCGCGCAGCCCTCCTACCAGCACCTGCAACGTCCCCCTGGACCCGCTCGCCACCGTCCGCTTCGTCCTTCCCGTGGGCCCGTTCCCGCCCGCCGTCTACCCCGCCACCACAGTTCGTAATTGAACTTACGTCACTTTCTTGACTCTCCGCCCGTCTAGCGATAGCATGTTGCCAATTGTTGGTTGGTTGGAAAATAGCCTAGGAGGTGCGCGATGTGCTCAAGAAACACAGGCGTGGGGGGTCCGGGATTTTTTGTCGCACGCATTGTTGCTGCCCTGATTGTTGCCGCGCTCTGCTGCACTGCGGCATGGGCGCAACTTTATACCGGATCGGTAACCGGAGTCGTTAGCGATCCCTCCGGCGCCGTCGTCCCTAACGCGCAGTTACAACTGGTCGACCAGGCGAAGGGTTTTTCCTACTCGGCGACAACCGACTCGGCGGGCCGCTACGTCTTCCGCCAGGTGCCGCCCAGCACTTACAAGCTAACCGTCGAGGCGCAAGGTTTTCGCAGTGAGTCGCAGACCGGCATCAAATTGGATGTCAGTCAGAACGCAACCGTGAACTTTTCGCTTCAACTCGGCACTACTACTCAAAGCGTTCAGATTTCGGCTGAGGCGCCCATGCTCTCGACGCAGGACGCGGTCACCGGGCAGGTTGTCAATCGTAAGTTCATCAACGACCTGCCGCTGGTCTCGCGATCCGTTCTGGACCTTGCCTATCTTACGCCGGGCATAACGGAAGTTGACACTTCATGTATGGGTTGCGCCGCCAATAACTTCGTCTCGAACGGCGGCCGCAACGCAACGGCCGACGTCCTGATGGACGGCGTCACCACGACTAATTACGAACAGAACAGCGGTGTACAGGTACCCACCTACACGCCGTCCGTCGATGCCGTCGAAGAGTTCAACGTACAGCAGACCAACTTCAGCGCGGAATACGGTTTCTCCGGCGGCACCATCGTCAACATGATCACGCGCTCCGGAAGCAACCAGTTCCACGGCAGCCTATATGAGTTCTTCCGGAATCAGAAGCTCGACGCCAACAATTTTTTCAACAACGCCAGCGGCATTCCCATTCCGCCGCTGCGCAACAACAACTTCGGCCTGACTATCGGCGGGCCCATACGCAGGAACAAGACCTTCTTCTTCTTCGATTACGACGGCACTCGCAGCCGCAGCATGAGCAACGCCCAGGCCGGCGTCCCCAGCGCGGCGGAGCGGCAAGGCAATTTCGGCGAGCTTTGCGGATACGCCGGTGGCAGTTTCGACGCCACAGGCCGCTGCTCGGCTGATTCTGGTCAGCTTTGGGATCCTTACACCGGCGTCTACAATGCCGATGCCGGCGGTCCCGTGCGTTCGGGCTACATCCCGTTCAACAACATGGCCACCTATATCAGCCCCGGGAATCCCAACCTCAACGGCACCGGCTACCAACTCCCCGCGCGTGCGGGCAATCTCATCGATCCCGTCGCGCAGAAACTCATGCAGTACTACCCGCTGCCGAACGTTGCGGTGGGCAGTTCCGCCTACAATCCATATGACAACTGGATCGGTTCGGGGCCCAACGCCTCAACAAACAACCAGTTCGATATCAAGATCGACCATCGCTTTAGTGAGAACGATCTGTTTAGCGGCAAGTACTCGCAGCAATGGGGAGATAGCCACGGCTTCAACTGCTACGGCAATCTTGCCGACCCCTGCACTTCCGGTCCCAACACTAACTCCGCACACCTGGTCGCGTTAAACGAAACCCACACCTTCAGCCCCACGCTGTTACTGAACGTTGCCTACGGGTTCACACGCGGCGCGCCCTGGACTCACAGCATCGCCGGTGATTATAAGAATCTCGATCCAGTTTCGTTGCTCGGCATGCCGCAATATATGAATCTGTCGGGCGTGCCGTTCATCCCCTCCATCGTCATGAACAGCAGCTACGTGCAGCCGGGTCCGAATCTTGCCAGCATCGGCACCCAACCCTGGAGCTATCTGCGCCAGGGCCAGGAAACGCACCACCTGCTCGGGACCGTGAGCTGGATCAAGGGCTCTCACGAAATCAAGTTCGGTGCCGAAGCCCGCACGCACCGCGATAACTTCACCCAGCCCGGCACTCCTGGCGGCTACTTTGTTTTCGACTTCACCGGCACCTCGCAAATGCCATACTCCGGAGGCGGCGACTCGATGGCAAGCTTCCTCACTGGTGTCGGCGGCCCCGGAACTTGGGGGCAGTATGAAGTCCCCAATCTCGTCAGCACACAAAGTTTTCAGGTCGGCGGGTTCATTCAGGACAACTGGAAAGTGAACAAGAAACTCACCGCTAACGTAGGAGTCCGTTACGATCTGAGTTTCCCTCGCACCGAGCGCTACAACCGCATGAACGAGCTCGATCCGAACGTGGTATCTCCCCTGCAGGTGCCGGGCATGGGAACCTTGCACGGAGGCGAGATTTTCATGAACGATAACAATCGTTCGAATTACGGTAACGACCTCAACAACTTCGGCCCCCGCATCGGAATCGCGTACCGCCCGTTCGAAAAGACAGTCATTCGCACGGGATACGGAATTTACTACTCCACCGTTCGTTCGGGCGCCGCCGGCGTCGGACCTCCCGGTTACCAGGGCTACGATGAGGCTACGCCGTGGCTCAACACCTACAACAACGACGGCGCCACGCCTTGGGGTCGCTTGAGCGATCCGTTCCCGATTGTGGGCCCAAAGCTGCCGCCGGGAAGCTCGCTCGGCCTCTTAAATGACGTCGGCTTTACCGCGGTTGGACCGATTAAGTCGATCGATTCCGCGACGCCTTACGAACAAAGTTGGAGCTTCGGTATACAACGTGAGTTGCCCGCTGATTTTCTGATCGATGCGAATTACATAGGAAAGAAAGGCACCCACCTATATTTCGGCGGCGCCGGCAGTCTCGACTATCTCGGTCCGCAGATCGAGACCTACAACGCGAGCCAGATCTCCGCGCTGAACACATACGTCGATAATCCGTTCTATGGAATCATCACGGACCCCAATAGCTCGCTCTCGAGTTCACAGGTCCCGGCCTATCAACTTCAACTGCCGTTCCCGCAGTTCACCGGCTTCAACGGCGACTCACCGCCATGGGGCAACTCCATCTACAACGCGCTGCAATTGCGCGTGGAAAAACGCTTTTCGCATGGGCTGCAGGCTCTCGTGACATACACTTGGTCTAAGTCCATAGACGACGCTTCCACTACCGACGGCAGCGTTACGTGGCTGGGAGGCATCACTAGCCTACAGGACCCGAACAACCGCCATCTCGAGCGTAGTCTTTCTACCTTCGA
>JAICMB010000724.1 GCA_025929455.1 Bryobacteraceae bacterium
ACGTTTACGCATGCAATGATGAGCACGGCTGCGACCATGCACAGCAGTGCGAGCAGCGGCGTCAGTGCCTGCTTGCGAAGCGGGTTGAATCCGCGCGCGCCGTCGTCGAGCAGCAGCTTCGAATTATCGAGAAACGACTGGCGAAAACGCGGCGTTACGTCCGTCATCTGCGCCAGTTCGCTCGCGCGCAGCGAATGCCACAGCACGTTCATGGCGGCTTCGGCGTTCACGCGCGGCACCTCCGGCTTTAAGCGCCCGATCATCTCCAGCCAGCGGAAACGCCGGTCATCCAGCCCGCCGGTGGTCGTCGCTTCCTTCTTCATAGCCATCGACACGAACAGGTCCGGCGCGTCCGTGAATACCGCGCTTCGGAAGGTGGGTGCGGTGACGCCGACGATCGTGAACGGATGACCGTTGATACGGATGCTGCTGTTCAACACGCTCCAATTGCGGCCGAAGCGCCGCTGCCAGTACGGATAGCTCAGCACCGCGACCGGATGCTCGCCGGGGTTGCCGTCGTCCGCCGGCACGAACAGGCGTCCCGCAGCGGCGCGGACACCGAGGACGTCGAAATAATTGCCAGAAACAACTTCGCCCTGCGCCGTTTCGGTGACGTCGTTCGAGGAAACCGCGAATTCGGAAAACGACGTCGCGGCCAGCCCGCTCAGTACCGTGTTGCGATCGCGCAAGTCGCGATACATCGGGTAGGAGTAGTACAGGCTGGTGACGTCCCGCGAGCTGATGCCGCCGCGATCATCGCCGGTATGCCGCAGGAGCACGAGCTGCTCGGGATGCGAGACCGGCAACGAGCGTAGCAACACCTGATCCGCCAGACTGAACGCGGCCGTGTTGACGCCAATGCCGAGGCCGAGCGAGAGCACTGCGGCGGCCATCACAGCGGGGTTTCGCGCAAATCCTCGCACGGCGATCCGCACGTCGTCGCGAAGTCCGAACATGCTGCTGTTATACCGCGCTCGGCCAACAGCAGTCAGGGCGCGCGCCGTTATTCCAGTACGAGAACTTCGTGATCCGTTACGGAAGGAAGCTCGAAGCGGACCCAACCGCCGTCCGTCTTCGGTGTTCCCGAGGTTTGTGACACCAGCAGTTTGACGCTGCGGCCGTGCACGTCCTCAGGTAGCCGTAGACGCAGCTTAAGCGGGCCAACGGGAACCACCTCGTCAATGGGGGTCCGCCCCGTAAACGTCAGATTCACAACGTGAACGATCAGCCGCCCCGGCTGCGTATACAGGTTGCAATCGAAAACGCCAGGGCCTTCCGCGCGCAAGGGAAGATCGGCGCCCGCACCCCATCGCACGAGATTCGCGAGCAGCGTCGCATAGTCGGGTAACGCCTCGCGCGCGTAGCGCCGGTCGATATCGGCGGGCAGAAAAGCTACGCGCCCGTTCAGCACCAGGCCCGGGATATCCGTGGTCTCCTGACGCATCCATGCCGTTTCCGGTGGGTAAATCGGAAAGGGCGGCACAAACGTGAGCGGAACCGTAACGCCGCTATCGAGTTTCAGCGGACCGAGGACACCGCCGAACGGAAGAATGTCGGTTTCGTCGAACCCGCGCAGCACGGCATGGCGCTGCCCGGCGGCATGTGGCTCGCGACCCGTTTCCGGCCCCCACACGGACCCGCGCCGTTCCGGGCTCAGGCGCAAATACGTGTGCTGCGTTTGCGCCGCCCTGCTCTTCTCCTCGCCTGCTTTTCCCGGGAAGTGCGCACCGAAAAGATCCGCCAGCGAGAAGTCCCGGCGCGCGTCGCCCCATTCGTTGTAGAGGCTGGTCACGCCGGTAGCGATCAGCGCGCCTCCCGCGGACACAAACTTTCTCACGGCGGCGCATTGCTCGTCCGACATCGCCGCGAGATCGGGCAGAATCAAAACTTTGAGTTTCGCGCCGTCGCGCTCGATGTGGTCGATATTTACCGGCACACAGGGAATGCGCGCGCGCATCATGGCTTCGGCAAACCCGCGATAGGGCGCGTCGACTAGCTCGGCAGCGCGATCCTGTCCGTAGTAGTCCGTGTTCCGCTGCGACCAGACGAGACCAACGGTTGCCACAGGCCGACGATTCACCAAATACTGCTCATTCACCGCGTACCACTCCATCAGCCGTTCCGGCGTTTTGTACATGCGCCGGTCTTCGCCGTATGCGCCGACGTAGTGCCACCAGGGTTGGATACCGCCCGCAAAGCCCTCGATCAT
>JAICMB010000273.1 GCA_025929455.1 Bryobacteraceae bacterium
AAAGCGGGATCGATATTTCCGCTGAACAAGAGTCAGCCGCGGACCTGCTCGATTCCAACCGCCTGTTCCGGCAGACCGCGAACACCACGGGCGACCACGCGACCGCGAGCGTGTTGGACGATTTGGAGAGAGTGCTGATTGAGATCAGCAACGGCCCGTCGCACTTGACAACGCAACAGGCGGGCGACCTCCGCAGGGAGATTCGAGACCGCGGACTGATGTTCAAGATCCGCGTGTTCGGCTCGCAAGTGCGGCAGCGCGAGGACCGGCCGCTTCCGCAGGCCGGCGGGCACGCCGAAGGCACAGATTTGTAATGCAAGACCGGCCCAAAGAAAAAGGAAAACAACAAATGCGAAAAAGCATTGGCTTCGTTATTATGGCCGCCGCAACATTGACGGCCTTTGGACAGGACGTGCCGGCGCCGCCGCCCCCACCGATTGCGTCGATTGCGCGCCCCGCGCCGGCGCCGCCGCCTCTGGTACCCGCGGCAACAGCGATGCCGGCACCCCCGCCCACGCCTCCAGTACCCGCGACAACCGCGATTCCCGCACCGCCCGCGCCTCCTCCAGTACCCGCGACGATCGCAATGCAGGCGCCGCCGCCCGCGCCTGCTCCAGTGCCCGCGGCAACCGCGATCCCGCCGCCTCCGCCCGCGCCGCCTGCGCCTCCGCCTGATGACAGCGAACCCGTCGTTGCCCCACTGCCACCACTGCCGCCGCTACCGCCACTCGATGTGGAACTACCGGACGTAGACACTGCGGCGATTGCAGCGCAAATGGCGGAAATGCAAGCGCACCTCGCGGCAGCGCCGCCGATGCTGGACGTGCGCGAGTTGGAACGCATGGTGCAGCATGCGCAACAGCACATGAAGGACATCGACAGCGCGGCGATAGCGGACCAGGCCGCGAACATGACTGCGCAGGTAGAGAGCCAAATGGCTATGGCGTTCGCACAGGCAGCACCGATGCCGCCCGCGCCTCCCGCGCCGCCCAGTGCGCACGACCAGGAACGCCGCGCGCGGGATGCTGCCCGGGATGCTGAGCGCCGCGCTCGCGATGACGAGCGCCGCGCCCGTCACGACGAGCGGCGTTCGCACGACGACAGCGACTACGCCACCGGCAAGCACGCGCTGGAATCTCACGATTATGCGAAAGCCGTCGACGTATTCACTCGCGTGGCGGCCGATAAAGGCCCGCACGCCGACGGTGCGCTCTACTGGCTGGCGTTCGCCCAGACCCGGCAGGGCAAGCGTGCTCAGGCAACGCAGGCCTTGACCGAGCTGCGCCAGCAGTACCCTCAGAGCCGCTGGCTTGAAGACGCCCGCGCACTGGAAGTGGAAACGCGCACCCAAAGCGGGCAGCCGATTTCGCGCGAGGCCGCCAGTGATGAGGATTTGAAGCTGCTCGCGCTGAACAGCCTGATCGGCACGGACCCGCAGCGCGTGGTGCCGGTCATCGACAAGATTCTCAAGAGCAACAACACTCCGGCGCTGAAGGAGCGCGCGCTGTTCGTGCTCGCGCAGAGCCGCTCTCCGCAGGCACGCGAAGTGCTAACGCGCATTGCCAAAGGCGGCGCTAATCCCGACCTGCAGTTGAAAGCGGTCGAGTATCTCGGCGTCATGAATAAGGACGAGAACCGCCCGATTTTGAACGAAGTCTACCGCACCACGCAGGACCCGCAGATCAAGCGAGCGGTGCTGCGGAGCTATATGATTTCGCGCGATACCGCCGACCTGTTGAACACCGCGCGATCCGAATCGAACCCGCAATTGCGGCTGGAAGCGATCCGATATCTGGCGATCACGGGCGCGGCGCAGGACGTGTACAACATCGCGCGCACGGAAAAGGACCCGCACGTCCGGCTAGAAGAGATCCGTATGCTCGGCATCACAAGTCGGGACAAGTCCGGCGAGCTGCTGGCCTCGCTGTATAAGCAAGAGACCGACCCGGCCGCTAAGCGCGAAGTGTTGAACGCGCTCATGATTCAGCAGAACGCGCCGGCGATCGTCGATATCGCGAAGCATGAAACCAACCCCGAGCTGAAGCGCGATGCGGTGCAGAAGCTGACGATGGTGCACTCCAAAGAGGGCACGGATTATTTGATGGAGTTGCTGAACAAATGAGATTCGCGGCTGTGGTTGCGGTGCTCGCGTCCGCTTACGCGCAGCCGCGAATGGAACATGCGCGGATGGAGGCGCGCGCCGTTGCCGGTGGTCTCGCGAGCACCATGCAGGCGATTCTCGGCGCGCAATCCTCGCCCGCGTGGGTTGGCTACTGGGTCCCGATGGCGGCCGGTGAACATGAGATGTGCTGTTACAACGGCAATGGGCGGTGCGGCTGTGCACTCGAAGGCGGGACGGCCGCAGCGAACGCTGGCGGTCCCAGTACGGTTCATCTGGAAGGCCCGCGCGAACTGGTTGTGCTGTTCCGTATTGCGAACCGCGCGATCGAAAAGACGCGCATCTATTCCGGCGATTGCACGCTCGATGCGGGCGACCTGCCCGTGATTTGGATGACGGGCGTGCAGCCGGCCGACAGCCTGCGTTATCTTTCGTCGCTAGTGCCGGGCGAGGACCGGCGCAACAACGTAATCGCCGCCATGGCCCTGCATGCCGACCCCGGCGCGATTCCCGCCGTGATTCAACTCGTGCGCGCAAATCCAAACGGGCGCGTGCGGAAGCAGGCGCTCTTCTGGCTTGCGCACAGCAAAGATCCGCGCGGAATGGAATTTATTCAGAGCGTATTAGAACGGTAAGGACCAGGGCAGCCAGCATGGACGGGCTGCCCTACGTACTAACTGAGATCTGTGAGATAGTTCAGCTCGCCAGTGGCATCGCCGAGTTGTGACGTGTTCACGCCGGCGTGGTCGAGCATCGCCAAGAACAGGTTGTTCATCGGCGTGCCTTTCGGGTACGTCACGTGGCGGCCGGTTCTGAACAGGCCGGCGCCGCCGCCCACGGCCAGCGCGGGCAGATTGAAGTGCGTGTGCTGGTTGCCGTCGCTCAGGCCGCTGCCGTAAACGATCATCGAATGGTCGAGCAGCGTGCCGTCGCCCTCGGTACTCGCCTTCAATTTTTCCACAAAGTACGCGAACTGCTGCATGTGGAAATGATTAATCTGGGCCACCTTCTCGATCCACTCGGGATTGCCGCGGTGATGCGTCAGCGGATGGTGCGCGTCCGGGATGCCGATCTCGCGGTAGGTGCGCGTGCTGCCCTCTCGCGCGATCATGAACGTCGCGACGCGCGTGGAGTCGGTCTGGAATGCCGTCAGCATCAGGTCGAACATCAGCTTGACGTGCTCGGAGAATTCGGCCGGAATGCCTTCCGGTTTCTCCATGGTCGGCATGATCTGTTTGTTGTCGTGCTCGGCCTTTTGGATACGCTGCTCGATTTCGCGGATCGCGCTCATGTACTCGTCGAGCTTGCGGCGGTCCGATGGGCCTAGCGTTCCGGCGAGTTGCTGTGTCTCTTCGAGTGTCGCGTCAAGGATGCTCGCTTCGTAGCGGTGCCGCTTGGCGCGCGCGGCGGGGTCTTCATCGCCCGCGCCGAACAGGCGCTCAAACACGGCGCGCGGATTGACCTCCGGCGGATTCGGCGTCGTCGCGGAGCGCCACGAGATCGTATTGCTGTACGCGCAGCTATAACCGGAATCGCAGTTGCCAACGAGGTGGCCGTCTTCGCACGCGAGTTCGAGGGAAGGGAAGCGCGTCGAGCTGCCGAGTTTCGCCGCCGCGACTTGATCCGCGGAAATGCCGGCCTGTATGTCGGCGCCCGCGGTCTTTTTCGGATGGACGCCGGTGAGGAATGTGGAGGCTGCGCGCGCGTGATCGCCCGGTCCGTCGCCCAGCGCGTCGCCGTTGTGCTGCGTAAGCCCGCTCAGAATGAGCAGTTCCTGCTTGTGCGCGGCGAGCGGCTGCAGCACGCGCGGTAGCTCGAAGTTCGTTCCGATGCCGGTGGGCGTCCAGTCCTTCATAATGATGCCGTTCGGCACGTACACGAAGGCCATGCGGCAAGGCGATTTCGCGGCGGCGCCGATTCGGGATAACGGCGCGGCGAACGCCGGCTTCATGGCGTCGAGGAACGGCAAGGACAACGACACCCCAACTCCGCGCAAGATCGCGCGGCGGGAAAGATGCTTACCCGTAACGAACATCACGAGCCTCCTCTTTTGATTGTATGTACCGCCGGCGCGGCGTTCGCAACTGCCGCCGGAATAACCTCGGGCCGGCGCATTTCGAACGGCACGCTCTTGACGATCGCCATCACGAGCGCCGAAAAGCGATAACCATGCTGCGCGACGTGTTTCGTGATCAGGTTGACCTCAGGCCGGTCGTACGTTTCCAGGCCACGGCCGAGCGCATACGTCATCAGCTTTTCCACCAGCGCGCGGGTGAACTGGTCCTTATCGGCCAGCAGAATCTGTTTCATCTGCTCGGGTGACGAGAACGATTTTCCGCTGGGCAGCGTGCCGGTAGCATCGATGGGGAATTTGCCGTCCATATTGCGCCAGCGGCCGATGCCGTCGTAATTTTCCAGTCCGAACCCGAGCGGATCCATGCGCGAATGGCATGACGCGCAGATCGGATTCGAACGGTGCTTTTCGAGTTGCTGGCGCATGGTGCCCGTGATGCCGATCTCGGAAGCATCGAGCGCCGGGACGTTGGCCGGCGGCGGCGGGGGCGCGGCGTTCAGCAGATTCTCGAGGATCCATTTACCGCGAATTACCGGCGACGTGCGCGTGGGATACGAGGACACGGTCAGCACGCTCGCCTGCGTCAGGACGCCGCTGCGCTCGGTGTTGCCGGTCAGATCGACGCGCCGGAACTCGTCGCCGGTAACGCCGGGAATGCCGTAGAATTTTGCCAGCCGTTCGTTCAAGAACGTGTAATGGCCATCGAGAAAGTCGAGAATGCTGCGGTCCTGGTGGATGACGTAATTGAAGAACAGCGTCGTTTCTTCTTTCATCGCCGCGCGCAGCTTGTCATTGAACTCGGGAAATTTGTCGGGATCGGGCTTGATGCTGTCGAGGTTGCGCAGTTCCAGCCACTGGCCCGCGAAGTTGTCCACGAGCGCTTTCGATTTCGCATCGTCCAGCATGCGGCGCACCTGAACGCGCAGCACGTTCTCTTTATGCAGGCGGTCCTCGGAAGCAAGCCGGAACAACTGCTCATCCGGCATGCTGCTCCAGAGGAAGTAGGAGAGGCGCGTGGCCAGCTCGAAATCGTTCAAGCGGTGCGCTGGCTCCTTACCATCCGCATTCGCGCTCTCCACCGGATCGCGCTCGATACGGAAGAGAAAACGTGGAGAAACCAGGACCGCGTCGACGCCGATGCGCATCGCTT
>JAICMB010000458.1 GCA_025929455.1 Bryobacteraceae bacterium
AGAGCGCGCGGACCGGGTGGCGATCGGGACGACGTCCCGGGGGATCGGGCCCTGCTACGAAGACAAGACCGGGCGGCGCGGCATTCGCATCGGGGATCTCTACGACGCCACGTCGTTTCGCACCGCCTATGACAGTCTGTCGGAAGATAAGCAACGGCTGGCAGAGGCGTTCGGCATTCACGAGCGCATCGATTCCGAGCAGATCCGGCGGCAATACGAAGAGTTCGCCGCGCGCATCCGGCCGATGGTGTGCGACACCGCGCGGCTGTTAAACGAAGCCATTCGCGACGGCAAGCGCGTGCTGTTCGAAGGCGCACAGGGCACCATGCTGGACGTGGATCACGGCACGTATCCGTTTGTGACCTCTTCGAGCGCAACGGCGGGAGGCGCGTGTACGGGAACCGGCGTACCGCCGACCAGTATTTCGGGCGTGGTGGGCGTTTCGAAGGCGTACATCACGCGCGTGGGAGCGGGCCCGTTTCCGACCGAGATTCACGGCGAGATGGGCGATGCGATTCGAAAGGCGGGCAAAGAGTTCGGCGCAGTGACGGGGCGGCCGCGCCGCTGCGGATGGTTCGACGCGCCGCTGCTGCGCTACACGGCGATGATCAACGGCTTCGATACGCTGATCATCACGAAACTGGACGTGCTGGACGAGCTCGATGAAGTGCCGGTGTGCGTGGGTTACGAGGGCACCGACGAGATGCCGGTGACGGCGGGCGAGATGGCGGCGGTAAAGCCGTGCTACGACATGCTGCCGGGGTGGAAATCGAACACGCGCGGCGCGACGCGCTATGACGAATTGCCGGCGCGGGCAAAGGATTACCTGCGGTTTCTGACGGAGCGCACGGGCGTTGAAATCGGCGGAATCTCGACCGGCCCGGAGCGGGATGAAACAATCCTGCTACCGGGCTCGAGGTTGGAATCGCTGGTGTGGGGCCGCGCGGCGCACGCGCGCAAGTAGATCAGGCTGCGGCCTTGGCGTTCGCGACGGCCTGGCGCGTATCCCAGGACGCGATGAGCGCCAGCACCTTGCACTCTTCGCATTTGAGGCCGTCGACAATGGGCGCATCGCCGCGCATGATATCGAACAGCGTGCCGTTCGAATAGGCGTCGAGCACGGCCGGGTGGACGTAGTATTTACGGCATGTCGCGGGCTTGTTGCCCAATTTCGCCGAGACGTTCTTGACGGCGGCGACTACGTTTTTCTTGAGTTCAGTTTCCGATGATGCGGGACCTAACTCTACCAGCTCCGCCGCGGCCTGTCCGGTGCCAACCCAGGTGCGGAAATCTTTCGCAGTGAAATCGAGCCCGGTGATTTCGTGTAGATATTCGTTTACGTCTTCGGAGCCGATTTTACACACGTTGTCTTTCTCGTCGACGAAGTGAAACAGCTCGTGACCCGGGATCGACTGGCATTCATAGATGATGCGCGCCATGCGCTTGTTGGTGAGTTCGATGTCGTGAAACTGGCCGCTCTTGCCGCGGAAGCGGAAGCGCACTTTGGAGCCGGTGACCTTGGCATGATTCTCCTGCATGGTGGTCAGGCCGAATGAGTTGTTATCTTTCGCGTACTCCTCGTTTCCGATTCGGATGCAGGTGGTTTCAAGCAGGCGTACGACGGTCGCCAGCACCTTCTCGCGCGGCATATCCGGGAGCGCCATATCGTGTTTGACACGTTCGCGGATTTTGGGCAGCGCGGCGGCGAACGCGGTCATGCGGCTGTACTTGGTCTGATCGCGAATGGCGCGATAGAGCGGATGGTAACGGTACTGCTTGCGGCCGCGCGCATCGCGTCCCACGGCTTGCAGGTGCGCGTTCTTCAGCGGTGAAATCCATACACTCGTCCAGGCTGGGGGAATCACCAGGCCGTGGATACGCGCGAGAGTGTCTTCGTCCGTGATTTTGCGCCCGTCCGGTCCGGTATAAACGAAGCCATCGCCTTCTTTTTTGCGCGTGATGCCGGGGCCTTCAGCGGGTACGTAGCGCAGCCCCGCGATCCGGGCGGATTCAATCGGATCGGTGGGGAGAGCGGCTGTCCTGGGCCGCCGTCGCGCGCGCTGTGGCGTCATAACGGTTACAGACTTTGCAATTGCGATTCCATTTTGCGCAAACACCGCAAAATCGCGGAAATGTTGCTGTAAGACGAGGCGCGGACGGAATGTACTCACGCTACACTCGACCTATGTTCAGGTCAGTCTTACAAGGGCTCGTGATGGTAGGTCTGTGCTTGAGCGCGGTCTGGGCTCAGGCAGAAATCGGCGGCGCGACGCTGAACGGAACGGTGCTCGACCCGACCGGCGCTGCAGTTGCGGGCGCGAAGGTCGCGGCGGTAAACGAACAGACCGGCTTCACGCGCGCAACCGTAACCGGCGATGCGGGAACGTACTCGCTGCCGGGCCTGCCGGTGGGGCCGTACGACATTACGGCGGAGGCGCCGGGATTCAAAACGGTAAAGCGCGCGGGTTTGACATTGAACGTGGGCGCGGTGGCGACGATCGATATCACGCTGCAGATCGGCGGCACGCAGGAGATCGTAAACGTCACTTCGGAAGCGCCGGTGGTGGAGACGACGCGTTCGCAAACGAGCACCACCGTTACGACGGAGCAGGTGCGCGATTTGCCTGTGAACGGACGCAACTTTCTCGATTTCACGATGCTGACGCCGGGCGTGGTGCGCGATCCCTCGCGCACCGGCGACCTTTCTTTTGGCGGCCAGCGGGGTACGGAAAACAGCCTATTGATCGACGGCGCGGATTCGAACAATGTTTTCTTCGGACAGACGACGGGGCGGACGGGAACCGGCCGCAATCCTTACAGCTTCTCCGAAGACGCCGTGCAGGAATTTCAGGTGAACACGAACAGCTACGCGGCGGAGATCGGGCGCGCGGGCGGCGGCGTTATCAACGTGATTACGAAGAGCGGGACGAACGCATTTCACGGGTCCGCGTTCGAGTATTTCCGCGACAAGGCGTTGAACGCGAACTCCTGGGAGAACAATAAGTTCAACCGCGCGAAGAAAGCGTATCACTTTAATCAGTTCGGTGGGAACGTGGGCGGGCCGGTGGTGAAGAATAAGCTGTTTTTCTTCTTCAATTACGATGGCCAGCGGAATACGACATTCAATCCCGTGTTCATTACGGTGGCGCCGCCCAGTGACGCGCTTTCGCAGCAGGGCTACAGCATGCTGCAGCCGTATCTGACTTCGTATAACAACACGCTGAATAATGATGTTTATTTGGGCAAGGGTGACTGGAACATCACGCAGAATCAGCGGCTAAGCGTGCGCTACAACGCGAACCGGTTCAAGGGCGCGAATTTCGAGAATACCGGGCCGAGCAGCGCATTCGGACATACCGGCAATGCGAACGTGACGACCGATAACATAGCGGCGAATCACACGCTGGCGATCGGAACCACCAGTGTGCTGGAGAGCCGCTTCGCGTGGACCCGCGATAACGAGCCGGGCTTCGCAAATTCGACCGCGCCGGAAGCGCTGATTCGTCAGAGCGGGACGACGGCGCTGAACATCGGGCGCAACGATTTCAGCCCGCGCTACACCAATGCGCGCACGTATCAATGGGCGGAAAGCCTGTCGCACATCGCGGGACGGCACAATTTCAAGTTCGGCTCGGATTTGATTTTCCAGCAGATCGGGAATTATTTCCCCGGAAATTTCAGCGGATCGTATGTATATAACAGC
>JAICMB010000012.1 GCA_025929455.1 Bryobacteraceae bacterium
GATCTTTCACAACGTGTTTTCCCTATCTAAGGTGAAGTCCTTCGATCTAGGAAATTATTCTCGCAATCACAGCCGAACGGTGGTGTTCCCGAAACCGGGCATCGTGTTCGTGAATTGCCATCTACATCCGAACATGGCGGCGGTCATCGTAGTGGCGCCCGGCGCATGGTTCACCCGGCCGGATGCAGCCGGGGAGTTTTCGCTGCGCGGAGTTCCGCCGGGCGAGTACACCATCGTGGCGTGGCATAAGACGGCAGGGTTCTTCCGGCAGAAGATCACGGTGCCATTGCCTGCAAGCGCCCACCTGGAGTTCTTCCTGCCGCTCGGCGAAGAGGCGGCTCGCAACTGAGGCGCGCATGAGAGTCGACCTGGTCAGCCGGACGTTCCTGTGCGTGTTTGTGCCCACGACGCTCGTGCTTCTGACAGCGTTTCTGATCACGCAACGGCGTATTCAAACCGACGTTCAGGCGCAAGTGCGGGAGTCCATCAAGCGGGAACAGGGGCGCCTGGAGATAGAACGCCGCCGCGGCGAGCTACAAGACCGCCGGTTTCTAAAACTTGCCACGGAAAACGCGGCGCTCAAAGCGGGGCTGCAACTTCTGCTCGCCAACCGCACGGACGCGGACGCCCGGCGCACCGTTGAGGACCAGCTTCGCGAAATTCTCGCTGTCGTACAGTGCGATCTGTTGGCCGTTGCCGGCTACGACGGCGCGGCGCTGGCCGGTGTCGTGTCGGATGGCGCTTCCATTGCCGCGCTGGACGGCCGAGCGATGCCGGCGCCGCAAGCAGGCCTTTTTACGGTCTCGGGCAAAACTTATCAGACCACGTCGCTGGCCATCGATCTGGCGGGCGAGAGCTTGGGAACCTTGACGATCGGTGAGCGTCTCGATCTCGCGGCCTTCAGTTTGCCGGTCGTCCTGCTGCGGTCGGGCCACGTGGTGGCATCGAACCTTCCGGAGTTACGCGCTTCTGAGGTCGAGCAAGCGTTGCGTAGCTGTCCGGCGGCAGGCGAATGCGAGCCGCGCATTGCCGGGGATATGTACCTGTCGCTACCGGTCGAAAGCGTTTACTTCAAGAATGCGTTCGAGCTGCGCAGTCTCCGAAATACAACGGTTGCGGGCAGGCCGCTGCTGCAGGCGATCCGAAACGTGTTCACGATTGCAGGCGCTGTGGCGCTGATTGCGGCGCTGGTGACATCCTTGGTCACGTCGCGTTCGATTGCCGGTCCTATCGCGGGACTTGTCGCTGGCCTCCGCGCGTGTGAGCGCACCGGTACCTTGCCCGAATTTCCCGGCCGCACGCCCGGCATTCGTGAAATCGCGGAACTGATGGAGGGATTCAACCGCGCCGCCGTTTCCATCCGCGCCGTGCGGGGCGATTTAGAACGCGCGCATGTCGAGTTCGTATCGTTGCTTGCGAGCGCGCTCGATGCGCGCGACCGCTACACCGCGGGACACAGCAGCCGCGTGAGCGAGTACTCACTCCTGATTGCGAATGCGATGGCGATGCCGGAGAGCGAACGCGAGTGTTTGCGCGTCGGCGCCCTGCTGCACGATATCGGGAAGATCGGCGTCCCCGACAACGTCTTGCAAAAACCGGGGAAACTCACGGCGGCGGAGTTCGCGATTATTCAGGAGCACCCCACCATCGGCCGCCGCATTCTGGAGCGCGTCACGGGCCTGCGCGCCTATCTCGATGTCGTGGAATTGCATCACGAAAATCACGACGGCAGCGGCTATCCGCACGGGCTCGCCGGGCGCGACATTCCGGTTTGCGCGCGCATCGTGCACGTCGCCGACGCGTTCGACGCCATGACGTCCGACCGGCCATACCGGCGCGGCATGGGACATAGCGAAGCGCTACGGCTGTTGCAGGAGAACGCCGGGACACAGTTCGATCCGGACGTGGTGCGAGCGTTCGCGGCGCATTGGACTGGCTGCCACGATGACCTGCGCGCGTTGACGAGGGCCGTTACGCATGCTGAGGCATTAGTGGAATCGAGCACGGTATGAAACTACGGTTTGTGATCGTGTGCCTATCTTTATACGCGTTGCTGCGCGCCGGTTATGCGCAGGAGGCGGCCACCGGGTTCGATATGCGCACGACGCTATCGGGCGAGGTGGTCGCGGCGGACTCCGGAACGACGGCGGGCGCGCGCGCGGTGTTCTATCCCGAGGTGAAACTCCCGGGCGGCTGGGATCTCTCGGCAGCGGTGCAGGTTCGCTCGACTCCGTACTTCTTCGAAGAACTGGATGCGGGAAGATACGGCGCACGCGGCAGCATTCTTCAGGCAAGCATTCGTTATTCGCGATTTGCGAAGTGGGGTTCGCTCGTCTTCCGCGCAGGGGAGCTGCAATCCGCGTTCGGTTCGTTCCTGCTGCGTTACGACGACGCGGACAATTGGCAGGTCGGCATGCCGCCGTCCTACGGCTACTACTACAAACCCGTCACGACCCTGGCGCTCACAGGCGCGCAGGCCGACGTTACGGCCGGGAAGCTCGACGCGCGCGTGCAATTGACCAGCTCTTCTCCAGTGAACCGCCGTAATCCGTTCGATCGCGATCAATACGCGAACTGGACGGTGGGTGCGGGCTATACCGTCGTGCAAGGCTTCCGCATCGGCGTGTCCGCGTTTCGGGGACCATTCCTCGATCGCGGTTACCGCTACTATTTCCCGGGCGAGGCGAAACCGCGGGACCTGCCGGCGAGCGCTGCAGGCGTGGATGTGCAATGGGCCCGCGGGCCCTGGAACGTTACGGGCGAGTGGCAGAGGTTTGTCATGGAGTATCGCGCGATTCCGAACTTCCGCGAGCAGGTCGCCTATGGAGAGGTGCGCCGCACTCTGCACCCGCGCTGGTACGCCGCGGCCAGGCTGAGTGCTCTACGGACCAGCATCGCGGGCGCGGGCGCCGTGTATGAGTTTACTGCTGGTTACCGCCCGAACCGGCGTCAGTTGGTCAAGATCGGCTATGAAGAAGCACGCGACCCCGGCGCACGGCAGTTCGACGGCATATTCGCGGTGCAGCTCGTCACATCTATTGATCACATTCGTTGAGCGCCGCGCCCGCCATGTGCTAACTCTTGATGCGGCATGGACGAGTTGTTAACCCGCATCGCGGAGAAAAGACAACGCCTCGACCAACTGCGCCCGCTCGCGCCGCAAGCGCTCGCCAACCTCGATCATTATTACGACATCGAGATCACTTACACCTCGAACGCCATTGAAGGCAACACGCTCAGCCCCGTCGAAACTACGCTCGTTATCGAAAAAGGGATTACCGTCGCCGGCAAGCCGCTCAAGGACCATCTCGAGGCGCTCGACCACTACGACGCCATCCGCTACGTCCGCGAACTGGCACGTCGCGAAACGCCCATTACCGAAGGCGACGTACGGAACATCCATAAACTCGCGCTGTACAGATCCGCACCCGATATCGCCGGACAATATGCGACCGTTCCGCGCTATGTGCGAACCGAGACCGGCCGCTACGGTTTTCCTTCGCCCGCCGAAGTTCCCGCGCTCATGCACGATTTCGCGGCCTGGCTCGACGCCGCGCCGAACGATCCGGATACGGCGTTCAGAGCGCATCAGAGCCTGGTCGACATTCATCCGTTCAATGACGGCAATGGCCGGACCGCGCGCCTCCTCATGAACCTCATCCTGCTCCGCGTGGGGTACCCGCCCATCGCCGTGCGCCCGGAAGACCGCGCCGAATACATCCGCGCGTTGCAGCGGGAACAGGCCGGGCAAGGAGCGGAGGCCTTCTACGCACTCCTCTACCACCGGCTCGACGCCAGCCTGGACGACTACCTGAACGTCTTACAGCAGTATTAATGCCGCGCCGAGGCGGAGTGGATCGCGAAGCTTACGAACGACTGGCAGCACTTCACGTTTCCGTTCGCGAAATTCGGCACGGACGGTAGGGACATCCGCGCGATCTTCTTTGGCGCGTCGGGCGGCAAGGGTCCATTCGCTCTGCAGATCGATGACGTACGCTGGAATAAACTTGCGACGTACTTTGCCCTGCTGTATGCTGCGAAGCGATGGACCAAAGCACGGCTGCGATGCAGCCCACACCGGAAAAGATCTTACAAACCGGCCTGGCATTCTGGGCGTCGAAAACGCTGTTGAGCGCGGTTGAGCTCGAGGTGTTTACGGAACTGGCGCGGCAGCCGTTGACACTCGCCGAACTGCAGCAACGGCTGCAATTGCACTCCCGGGGCGCCCGCGATTTCTTCGACACTCTCGTCGCGATGAAATTTCTGGAACGCACCGGCGGCGTCTATCGCAACGCGCCCGACTCAGACGTGTTTCTCGATAAGAACAAGCCCAGCTACATCGGCGGCATCCTCGAGATGAGCAACGCGCGGCTGTACCGGTTCTGGGGCAACCTGACGGACGCCCTCCGCAGCGGGTTGCCGCAAAACGAAGCGGCCCACGGCGAGCCCTCGGGCTTTGAGGGACTCTATTCCGATCCCGCGCGTTTGAAAACGTTCCTGAGTGCCATGACGGGCATCAGCCGCGGCGCGAACCGCGCGATTGCGCAGCGTTTCCCTTGGGCCGCGCACCGCAGCTTTGCCGATGTGGGCAGCGCGCAGGGCGATCTGGCGGTGCAGATCTGTTTGCAGAATCCGCATCTGCAGGGCATTGGCTTCGATCTTCCGCAGGCCGCGCCCATTTTCAAAGAGTATGTGGCCGAAAACCGGGTAGCAGACCGGCTTCGTTTTGAGACCGGCGATTTCTTTCAGGACCCGCTGCCCCACGCCGATGTCATTCTCATGGGCCACATCTTGCACGACTGGGGCCTGGACCACAAACGAATGCTGATCCGGAAGGCATGGGACGCGCTCCCCGATGGCGGCGCGCTGATCGTCTACGATTCGCTGATAGATGACGACCGTTCGACGAACGCCTTCGGTCTGCTCATGAGTTTGAACATGTTGATCGAAACGGCCGAGGGCTTCGACTATACGGGCGCGGACTGCAGCGGCTGGATGCGGGAGGCCGGCTTCCGCGAGACGCGGGTGGAGCATCTGGTGGGACCCGATTCGATGGTGGCTGGAATCAAGTAGCACGCCGCGCAAACGCTTACAATAGTGTTTGCACGTGCTTCCCTATGCATCCCGGGACCGCTTGGATCATCATCGCGGAGGACAATAAGCCGGACGTTTTTCTGATACGCGAAGCGCTGAATCAGGAGGGGCTCGCGTACCGGGCCGACGTATTCGGCGATGGGGAAGAGGTTCTGAAATTTATCGCGCGCATCGAGAAAGACGCCGGCGCGGGGTGTCCAGATGTTTTCGTAATTGATTTGAATTTGCCGAAGCGCTCGGGCCTGGAGATTCTTTCGCGCTTGCGGCAATCGGCGCGCTGCGGCGGCATTCCGGCGATCGTGATCAGCTCGTCGGATGCGCCGGCCGATCACGATATGGCGGGCTCGCTTGGGGTTTATGCTTATTTTCGCAAGCCGTCGCAGCTTGAGGAATTTTTCAAAATCGGCGGGCATATCCGGGCGGCTCTCGATTCCCGCTCCGGAACCGCCGCAAAATGAGAAACAGCAGGTCTCCGGATCGCGTCCCAATCATAGGGTGAATCCGCCCGAATCGGTCCGTCTTAAAGATTTCACCAGGTCGCATAGAACAGGGGTATGTAGTGTCGTCTGTTGAGCAGCAAAGCGTCAGTCAGAGTCCGCCGTGCGCGCACCACAAGCACAGCGTGCAGTTGTACGGGGGAGATGAACGGCTGCTGGCCGTCAACGTTGCCAAGTACGTCGCGACGGGTTTGCGGCAGGGCGAGGGCGTGCTCGTCATCGCATCGCCGGAACATACCTCCGCGATTCTGAATCAGATCGGACTGTCCGGCGGCGGCGCGGTGCAAGCGGTGGAGGAAAACCGCCTAATACTGCTCGATGCCCGAAGCACGCTGGATCTGATGACGAAAGACGGCCAGCTGGACACGGCGCTATTCCAGGAGACGATTGGCGGCGCGGTGGCGCGTCTGCGCGGTATGCCGGGAGCGGGACGGCGCGCGTACGGGGAAATGGTCGGCGTGCTATGGGAACGAGGCGATATAGCCGCGGCGATCCGGCTGGAGGATATTTGGAACGAATTTCTGACGTCCGCCGGATTGGAGCTCTATTGCGCGTATCCGATTAACGTATTCGAGGCGGAATTTCAGTCCACCGCGGTGCAAAAGATCATCGCGACCCACACGCATCTGATCCCGACCGGCGAAGATGGCGACCTGCAGCGGGCCATCGATCGCGCGATGGCGGACTTTGGCGGTGAGCACAAACGGCCGCCGGCAAACAGCCCGCTATCCGCAGCGGTGCCGGAAGCCGAACAGACGATTCTTGACCTCAACCGCGGGATGCCGGAGCATGCTGGAGAAATCCTTATCCGCGCACGCCGCTATTACGAAGCGGAAAAGCGTTTCCGCGCGTTGATTGAGAACAGCGCCGATGTCATTCTCGTCGAGAACTCGCGGGGCGAAATCGAGTATGCCAGCCCGTCGACAGCGCGCGTCCTCGGCTACGCGCCCGACGGCGTGACCGGGCGGAAGGCGATAGACCTGCTGCATCCGGACGATCGGGCGCGTGTGAAGCAAGCTGCCGCCGAAGCGGAAGCGAATGCGTTTCACGCATCGTCATTTGACGCGCGCATCGTACGCAACGACGGTGAATACATATGGGCCGAGGGCAGTGTGACGAATCTCTCGGACGAGCCGGCGGTCGGTGGAATCGTTTGGAACTATCGCGATATTACGGAGCGCAAGGCCGCCGAGGATGCATTGCGGGAAAGCGAACGCCGGCTGGCAGCGCGCGAACGGCATTTGCAGACGCTGCTCGACTCCATGCCGGATTGCGTGAAGGTGCTCGATCGCAATGGCGGCGTTCTGCAGATGAACCGTGCGGGGCTCGACATGCTGGAGGCCGACACAGCCGAGCAGGTGATTGGTAAATCCGTATATCCGGCGATCGCGGAAGGCGACCGCGCGCGTTTCCAAGCGTTGAACGAGAGCGTGTTCGATGGTGGCAACGGCGGGTCGCTGGAGTTCACGATACGCGGTTTGAAGGGCGCGCAGCGCATCTTCGAAACGCGTGTGGCGCCCTTGTACGAGGGGCGCGACACCGTGGTGGGCGCGCTGTCGGCCACACGCGATATTACGGACCGCAAAGCGGCCGAAGCGGCGCTGCGTCAGGCCAACGAGAGCTTGCAGCAGTTTGCGTACGCCGCGGCCCACGATCTACAGGAGCCGATTCGCAACGTTATTCTCTACACGGAACTGCTGTCCAAGAGATACGGCGGGCAGCTCGACGGGCTCGCTCACGAATTCATGAGCGTGACCGTGGAGGGCGCGCGCCGCATGCAGACGCTCATCGAGGATCTGCTGGCCTACACGCGATCGCTGGACAGGCCCGAGCACGAGCAGCCGCTCACCGACGCGAACGAGGCGTTCCGAGACGTGGTGGCGAATCTGCACACCGCGATCGATAGCAGCGGCGCCGAGGTGTTATGCGAACCGCTGCCGCAATTGCCCGCGTACCGGGCGCATGTAGTGCAGTTGCTGCAGAACTTGACGTCCAACGCGCTGAAGTACAGGGACGGGCGGCGGCCGCACGTTGAGCTGTCCAGCGTGGAGCGTGCGGGAGACGTGACGATCCGCGTGCGCGACAACGGCATTGGCGTTCCAGCGGATCAGCGCGAACGTATTTTCGGCGTCTTTAAGCGGCTGCACGGCCGCGATGTGCCGGGTAACGGCATCGGCCTGGCAATCTGCCATCGCATCGTGACGCATTACGGCGGCCGCATCTGGGTAGAGTCGAACGAGGGCGCCGGATCGACGTTCGCGTTTACGCTGCCACGGCGGGCCGTGAGCTAGTTAAGCTGTCCCAGAACGCAACCCATCCCGGTTGAGCGCAGGCTCGGTGTGGGGCAGGTTGTCAACCTGCGGCCGATTGTCAATCGGCCTCGTTCGCCGCCGCACAATGGTGCCCCGACCCGCGCTCGTCGCTCGCTAAGGCCATTCCCTAGCTCATGCCCGGCTTCACGGCTGGCCACTCTAGGCCCGCTCCTCCGGGCGCGCCGCGCAGCGCGGCCACAACCGAAGTTGCGGGGGTACTCAACAGGGGCGGATGAGCGGGTCTGGAACGCCAACCGGCGAAGCCGGGCATGCGCTACAAGGAACTTGGCCGCGCCAGTCATCCCCGGCATCGCGCGGCAGCCACGAGGCGGGCTTGGCAACCCGCCGCAGGTTGACAACCTGCCCACCGCTACGGGAAGTCCCTGGCAGACCCGCTGCAGGCGTGGACGCCTGCGCCATGGGCGGAGTCCTTCCTCAGGCCAGCCGCATGAGCGTGGCGCTGAAAACCGGCCGGCACAGCCTCCTCGCCACGGCATTTCCTAAGAGAGCACCATGATAAAGTAGACACTACGTCATAGCTGTGGGCAGTGCGTACCCTGGTACTCCGCCATGAAATATCTCTCACGAGTCGTCTGGTCGGAAGGCATGTATATGGGCCCGCATCATTTTCAGGCCCAGAGCCGCTATTTCGAAGACTCCATTGAGTTTGCGTCCTCATCGTTGTGGTTCGCGCCGTACGGACTGATCGCTTCGCAAATCGATGAAGAGGCGCTTGCGAATGGAACGGCCGCCCTCATGCACGCCCGCGGAATCTTTTCCGACGGGTTGACGTTTCACATGCCGGAATCGGACCCGCTGCCCGAAGCCCGTCAGGTGGAGGATCTGTTCCCTGTCGTTCGCGACAAGGTTACGCTGCTGCTGGCCGTGCCGCCGCATCGCCCCGATGGTGTGAACTGTGCGGTATCCGACAACGGGACGGCGAAAGCCGCGACATCCCGGAACGGCGTCCAGCCGCGATTCTCGGCGGAAACTCGGCTGTTGCACGATGAAACGACCGGGCGCGATGAGAAGCCGGTCGAACTGGGCCGCAAGAACATCCGCCTGCTGCTGGACACCGAAGATACCTCGGACTTGATCACCCTGCCCGTTGCCCGCATTGTGCGTAGTGCGACCGGGCGCTTTGCCCTCGACCCCGAATTTATTCCGCCATGTCTGGACCTGGCCGCCAGCCCGCGACTCATGAGCACGCTCGCGCGGCTGATCGACATTCTTTCTGAAAAGAGCAGCATGTTCGCGCGCCGCGCCGGGGCCGCCGGATCGTGGGCCGAGTTTTCCACCCGCGAGATCGCCAATTTTTGGCTGCTGCATACGATCAATTCCGCGCTCGCGCCGCTACGCCATCGTTATCTGACCGTGCGCGGACATCCGGCGGACCTGTATGAAGAGATGTTACGGCTGGCCGGATCGCTGTACACGTTTGCGCTCGAAGGGCATCCACGCGATTTGCCGCTGTACGATCACGACCGGCTCGGCGAGTGCTTTCCGGCGCTCGACGCGCATATCCGGACGCACCTCGAAACCATCGTCCCGACGCAGTTCGTTCCGATTCCGCTGCGTCCGGTGCGGCCGCATTTCTGGGAGGGCGAGATCACGGATTCGCGTTGCGTGGGTAAATCCCGCTGGATTCTCGGCATCGGTTCAAGCGCGGGCGAGGCCGATGTCATCACGCGCACCCCGCAACTGGTCAAGATTTGCAGCGCGCAGTTCGTACCCAAGCTGGTGGAGCGCGCGCTCCCCGCCCTGGGCCTGACGCATCTGGCCGTCGCGCCGGCATCCATCCCCGCCAAAGTGGAGCACCAGTATTTCGCGCTGTCGAAAGCCGGTCCGTGCTGGGATCACATGGTCCAGACCCGTCGCGTGGGAGTTTACGTGCCATCGGAGATTCCGGACGTCGCGCTGGAACTGCTGGTCGTCATCGAGTAGGAGGTAGTTCGTTTTGACCCAACGCCGTTTAGAAAATCTGGCGCTCTGTTATCAGGAGCTGCTCACGGCCGGGGAGCGGTTGCGCTCGCGGCGGCAGAGCGTTCCGGAGGCGGGGGCGTTCCGGCAGCAGATCTGGCAAGGCGTTACGGCGGCGCACAACGAAGCGGTGCACGCCGGGTACTCGCCCGAAGATACGGAACTGGCGACCTTCGCGGTCGTCGCGTTCCTCGATGAATCGATTCTCAGCATGCCCGACGCAACAGTCGCGAACTGGGCGTCGTTGCCGTTGCAGGAAGAGCGCTACGGCCACCACATCGCCGGCGAAGTGTTTTTCCAGAACTTGCAGAAGCTGTTGGGCCGCGCCGACACGCCAATTCTCGCCGACGTGCTGGAGGTGTATTATTTGGCGATGCTGCTCGGATTCACGGGACGCTACACCATCGGCGGCCGCGGCGAACTGGCAAATCTGCTGCAACAGACCGGTGACCGCATCCGCAGGATCCGGCAAAGCCCGGCCGTCATTTCGCCGCGGTGGGGGCTGCCCGCGGGCGAGGGCGTCGCGCGCGCCGTCGATCCCTGGGTGCGACGGTTAATGCTGGCCGCGGTAGTGTGCGCCGTGATCGCGGTAGCGGTGTTCGTGGTGTATAAGATCTCGCTCGGCGCCGGCGTTTCGGGTTTGGCGGCCCTAGGCGCATGAAACACCACTGGGGCAGGCAGTCTGGCTGCCTGCCCATGCCTGAGCCGCAGCCGAAACCTGTAGCGGAATCGGTTGCCGCTGCTCAGTGGGGCAGGCGTCCGCGCCTGCGGCGGGTCTCCAGACCCGCCTTCGCTTTAGAGGTGATCCGAGGAAATGGGTAGTTTGAGACCAAGTATCGCGGCGCCGGCGAGCATCGCCGTATTCATCGCTTTTGGCGTGGCGACGGCTACGCTGCTGAGATTGCATGGCAGCGATTACTGGCTGCTCGTGGGCGGCATGGCCCTATTAGGGATCATCACGGCCGCGATCATCTGGTTTTCGAAACGACGCCCGGCTGCCGCCGCGGGCGCGGCAAACGCGGCTGCACCGGCGGCCGCCGGCGGCGCCATCGCGGACATCCTGCGCGAAGCCGACCGCAAGCTCGCCACCCGTTCGGCATCCATCGCGAAGATGCCGGTGGTCCTGCTCGTCGGTGACCAGGGCTCGACCAAGACCAGTCTCCTCATCAACTCCGGCGTTGAACCCGAATTGCTGGCGGGACAAATCGGCGGCGAAGGCGCGTCGGTGGCGGCAACTCCTGTCGCAAACGTTTGGCTCTCGCGCGACACCATTTTCATCGAAGCCGCCGGCAAGCTGCTGGTCGATGCCGCGGGCTGGCAGCAACTGATCAAGGGGCTGCGGCCCGGCAAACTGAAATCCGTGCTGGCGGGTTCCGGCCAGGCGCCGCGCTCCGTCGCCGTCTGCTTCGATGCGGAAGCCTTCACGCAGCAGGGTGGCGCCGAGCAGGCCGCCAGCACCGCGCGCACGCTCCACGCGAAGCTGGGCGAAATTTCACAGCAGCTCGGTATCAGCTTCCCCGTTTACGCGCTGTTCACCAAAGCCGACCGCATCGCGTTCTTCAGCGATTTCTTTTCCACGCTGGCCAACGACGAAGCTCTGCAGGTGTTCGGCGCTACGTTGCCATTGCCCGCGACGCGCAGCGGCGTCTATGCCGAACAGACCGCCGCGCAGGTAAACGCCGCTTTCGACGAGCTGTTCCAGTCGCTGTGCGACCGGCGGCTCGATTATCTGCCGCGCGACAGCGACGTCGCAAAACGTTCCGGCGCTTACGAGTTCCCGCGCGAGTTCCGCAAAATTCGCAATACCGCGACCGCGTTTCTAGTCGAGCTGTGCCGCCCCAGCCAGTTGCGCGCGAATCCGTTTTTGCGCGGATTCTATTTCTGCGGCGTGCGCCCCGTCGTCATTAGCGAAATGACGGCCGCGCCGGCGCGCCCGGTCTCCGCCTCCAACGAGCCGCTGAACGCCGGCGCCACGCGCATGTTCCGTCCGGGCATGGCACAAGCCGCACAAGCCGCCGCCGCGCAGGCGCAACCGGTCGCGGGCACGCGCCGTGTTCCACAATGGATTTTCGCGAGCGCGCTGTTCAACGGCATTATTCTGCAGGACCGCCCCGCCATGTCGGCCAGCGGCGCAAGCACGAAAACAAGCTTTGCGCGGCGGCTCATCTTTGGCGCGATCGCCGCGATTGCCTTGATCTATGCCGCGGGCGCGACGATTTCGTATTTCAATAACCGCGCGCTCGAGAACCGTGCGCTCGATGCCGCGCGGTCGCTTGAAACCGTGCAGGACACCGCGCCCGTCGCATCGGTCGCGTCTTTGCAGAAGCTCGATACGCTGCGGCAATCGCTCGCGGATCTAACGGACTACCGGAACAACGGCCACGGGCTCGCGCTCGGCTGGGGTCTTTATACCGGTGATGAGTTGCTGCCCCGCGTGCGGCAGGTCTACTACAAACATTTCGCCAAGCTGCTGTTCAACGGCGTCCAGGGCGGCTGGCTGAATTATCTACGCACGCGTCCGGCCACGCCCGCTCCGAACGACGACTACAATGCTGGCTATCACACGCTCAAAGCCTACCTGCTGACCACGGCCGAGTTTAAGCCCGACTCCGGCGCGCGCGCGACCTTCGTTCCGATGCGCGAGTCGCCGGTGACCTACGACGCCCAGTTGCAGGAGTTCCTCGGGAGCACGCTCGGCGAGCGCTGGTCTGCCGGACGCGAAAAAGACATCAGCGACGACCAGATGAAGCTGGCGCGCAAGCAGTTCGTGTTCTACGCCGGAGACCTCGCCAACGGCAATCCATACGGCACACCGGCCGAAGCCGACGCCGTCAAAAACGCGCGCGCGTATCTGGCGCAATTTTCGGGAACCGAGCGCGCGTATCAGGCCCTGCTCACGATGGCGGCTGCGAAGGCGCACACCATCGTCTTTAACGACGATTTCAAAGGCTCCGACCAGGTCATCGTCAATCGCAAGCCCGTGAATGCCGCGTTCACCAAAGACGGCTGGAGCAACATGCGCAAGCTCATTAACAACTCCGGGGATATTTTTGGCGGCGAGCGCTGGGTGCTGGGCACAACCGCGGGCCAGGGCGTAACGGATTTGGCGAAGTTGAAGCAGGAGCTGCAGACCAGGTACGTGACCGACTACATCAACACCTGGCGCGGGTTCGTCAACGCGTCGCGGTTCGCGGGTTATAAGGATATCCAGGACGCCGGTAACAAAATGGCGTTGATCGTCAGCTCCGGCGATCCACTGATGGCGCTGTTCTGGGTGGCCTCCGTGAACACCAATGTCGACGACCCGCGCGTGGTGCAGGCTTTTGACGCGGTGCGGCGCGTGGTGCCACCCAACGATAAACGGCAGTTCAACGGACCGGAAAACAAGCCCTACATCGACGCCCTGAGCGGTCTCCAGAGCCAAATCAGCAGCCTGCAAACTCCACCCGATCCGGGAGCTGCCGCACAAGCAAAGCAGCAAGCCATCGCAGCGGTAGGCACGACACACGGGCTCACGTCACAGTTCGCCAACGATGTAGAGGGCCACCTCGATGCCGCAGTCACGCGGTTGATGATAGACCCGATCACGTCCATCAATCCGCTGCTCGATAAAGCCGGCTCCGGACAGGCGAACGCCGCGGGCGCGGGTTTCTGCGCGATATACAATCAATCGCTCGGGCGCAAATTCCCGTTCGACCCGCGCGCGACGCAGGAGGCCTCGCTGCAGGAAGTGAACGATGTGTTTAAGCCCGGCGGCCGCTTGTGGCAATTCTACGACGGTACGCTGAAGGCGAATTTGGTGTGCACGTCCTCCGGATGCACGCCTACCGGAACCGGACAGGTTAAGTTTACGGAACCGTTCCTGCGTTTCTTCGGCAACGCCGTGAAGTTCTCGAGAGCGGTCTACGGCGAAAACGGTGCAGAACCGGCGTACCACTACCTGCTGACGCCGCAAAAGTCCGACCAGGTCGATGCCTTCATCATTACTGTGAACGGGGAGCAGTGGCAATCGCCTGGCGGCGCGGCGAAGCAGTTCGTGTGGCCGGGTCCCGGCAGCGCGACGTACAAACTGCAAGCCCGCCTGAATGGTGGCACCGTATTCGGTTTATATGCGCTTAATGGTGTGTGGAGTGTATTTCACTTCTTTGCCGACGCCAACGCTTCCGGCCAGGGTGCTTTTGAGTGGGGATTCTCGCAAGGCCGCACTTCGCTGCCAAGCGTGAATGGGCGCCCGCTGCAGTATAAATTCGCCGTCGACGCACACGGCGCGCCCGTGATCTTTAGCAAAGAGTTCCTTGCGGGAATGAAATGCGTCTCGCAAGTTGCGCATTAGAGGTTAACCGTGCCAGCAGCATCACCGACACCATTACCCACGCGAATCGGAAAATACGAACTCGTCGAATATCTGGGCGGCGGCATGTCGCAGGTATATCGCGCTATGGACACCGTGCTGGGGCGCACCGTGGCGCTGAAGATCCTGACCGAAAGCGGCACCGAGGACCCCGAAGTAAAAGCGCGCTTCCTGCAGGAAGCGCGCATGGCCAGCAATATCAGCCACGACAACATCATCAGCGTCTACGACTTCGGCGAGGAGCATGGCCGGCCGTTCATGGTGATGGAGTACCTGCGCGGCGAGAGCCTGCGCGACGCCATGAAGGGCGGGCGCACCGGCGATCTTGAAGACAAGCTGAACACCGCCCTGCAGATCGCCCGCGCGCTCGACTACATCCATACCCGCAAGATCATTCACCGCGACATCAAGCCCGAGAACATTCACATCGACGTCGGCGGCAAGGTGAAGCTGATGGATTTCGGCATCGCGAAGACGGAAGGCCTGTCGCTCACGCGCGCGGGCTTCACGTTGGGCACGCCGTACTACATGGCGCCCGAACAAGTGATGGGACACCCTTCGACAAATCTCGTGGATGTGTACGCGTTCGGCGTGATGCTGTACGAGATTATTTCAGGAACCAAGCCCATCACCGGCGAAACGGTGGAGCGCATCTTCAACCAGATCCTGTATCAGCCGCTCAATATGGAGCCGCTGATGCAGACCGGCGTCCCGGAACCGGTGTATGCACTGATCGACCGCTGCACGAAGAAGAATGCGACTGAGCGTGTGCAGAGCTTCAGCATTTTGTGCGTGGAAATGGAGCGCATCCTGCAGGGCATGGCGCCGGCCTCCGCGCCGACCGGATCTGATGCTGTCGGGACGCGGTGGATCGAGAAGATTCCGGCAAAATACCGGACGCAGAGCTGGCTCATCGCTCTGTCGGCGGCCGCCGTTGTACTAGTCGTACTCGTTATATTCCTCATCGGCCGAGCGCTTTCGATGGCGGTTTGACCAGCGCGGCACGGCACGTCCGGTTCTGCACCGCTCCGCGCGCGTCTGCTAAGTTCTTAATGCACCCATGAACGCCACAATCATCGGCACCGGCTACGTCGGGCTTACGACGGGAGCGTGCCTGGCCTACATCGGCCATAACGTCACGTGCGTGGACGCCGATTGCCAAAAAATCGACATGCTGCGGCGTGGCGAAACGCCGATCTATGAGCCGTATCTCGTGGACCTGCTCGAAGCCGCGGGCAAAAACCTGAAATTCGAGACCGAATACGCCAAGGCGGTGCCCGGTGCGGACGTGGTGTTCATCGCCGTCGGCACCCCGCCCTCTCCCGACGGCGGTCCGGACCTGCGGTACCTTTGTGCGGCCGCGCGCGGCATCGGCCAGCACTTCGATGGCGACTTCACAGTAGTCGTAAACAAATCGACGGTTCCTATCGGCAGCGGAAACTGGGTGGGCTCGCTCGTGCGCGAGTCGTACGAGCAGCACCACGGGCGCAAGCCGGACGGCCAGTTTTCCGTCGCATCAAACCCGGAATTTCTGCGCGAAGGCACAGCCTTGAGTGACAGTCTGTATCCGGACCGCGTCGTCATCGGATCCGACGACCAGCGCTCGCTCGAAACCCTGTACACCCTGTATCGCCCGATTCTGGACCAGACCTTCGCTGCCCCGGCGTTTCTGCCGCGTCCGGAGGAACTCGGCGCCGCGCCGCTCATCTCGACTGACCTCGCCTCGGCGGAGTTGATCAAGTACGCCGCGAACGCGTTCCTGGCACTCAAGATCAGCTTCATCAACGAAATTGCGCAGCTTTCGGAAAAGGTGGGTGCCGACATCCGCCAAGTCGCGAAAGGCATTGGCCTCGATTCCCGCATCGGCACGCGCTTTCTGCAGGCGGGCATCGGCTGGGGCGGTTCGTGTTTCGGAAAGGACACCGCCGCGCTGATCTCAACCGCCGGCGAGTATGGCCTTACGATGCCGATCGTCGAAGCCGCGCGCGAGATCAATCGCCGTCAACGCGAGCACGTCGTCGAGAAGCTGCTCAACGAGCTGAAGATTCTCAAAGGCCGCACCGTGGGCCTGCTCGGTCTGGCGTTCAAGCCGAACACGGACGATCTGCGCGAAGCGCCCGCGCTCGACATAGCGCGCAAGCTGATCGAACGCGGCTGCAGGGTGAAGGCGCACGACCCTGTTGCGCTCGATCGCTTTCAGAAAGAGTACGCCGATATGGGCGTGATCTGCTGCGATACGCCGGAGAAAGTTGCCGAAGATGCCGACGCTGTGGTGCTGGTCACCGAGTGGCAGCAGTATCGCGAACTGCCCTGGCACGATCTGATTCACACCATGCGCACACCGATCCTGCTCGACGGCCGCAACGCGCTCGATGGCGAGCGTCTGGCGCGCGCCGGGTACCGTTACATCGGCATCAATGGCTGAACCGGGACCCGGTTGGGACCGGGAACTGGCGGCGGCGGTAGCGGCTTCCCGCGAGGCCGCGCGCATCGCCAGCGCCATGCAGGCCGGCATCACCTCGGAAGCGAAGGCGGACGGCTCGCCCGTAACCGCCGCCGATAAAGAGTGCGAGCGAGTGATCGCGGCGTTGCTCACCGAAGCGTTTCCCGATGACGGTCTATTCGGCGAAGAGGGCGCGCGCCGTGACTCGCGCAGCGGCCGGCGCTGGATCGTCGATCCCATCGACGGCACGCGCGATTACGTGCGGGGCAATCAGTTCTGGGCCAATCTGATCGCGCTCGAGGCGGGCGACGAGGTCGTCTGCGGTCTGGTGCATCTCCCGCGCCTGGGCCTGTTGTACACCGCCACCCGCGGCGGCGGCGCCTATCGCAATGGCGAGCGCATACAGCCCTCCCAACGTACCGATCCCGCCGATTCCGTGTTCTGCATGGACGGCCTGAACCGTTCGCCGCGCATGCCCTTCCGCGACCGGCTGCTCGAGTACATCTCGCGCTTCTGGGC
>JAICMB010000630.1 GCA_025929455.1 Bryobacteraceae bacterium
CTGTACCCATCCGCCAGACCGTGGTGGAGCAGCGGACCCATATCCTCATCGCACACGATTACCTGCGCGAACAGCGTCAGGGCCTGAGGGCCGCCTAGTGTCTTAAAAGGCGATCGACTGCTTTAGCGGATCACAGTACTCGTGGGCACACACAAAGATATTTGTGCCCAGAAACGCCCTGTTCCGCCGCTTATTCATATCTTGCCGGGTGAACTTGCGGTCGACCTGGAAATACTTAGTCCGCTCCATGGCTTCGTTCCTGGGCCCAAACTTTACTGACCTTCAGCCGAGCAAAGACAGGGAATCTCCCCTTGTTGCCCAGCATCCACCGAACGGCTATGGCCTTGTTTCTGCGTCTGATAGCCTGAACGTCGTGGCCAGCCCAAACACAGCTCCATTGCCGGCGATCGCCGTTCTTATCCCCTGCTATAACGAGGAGGCCGCGATCCCAAAGGTGGTCCGCGACTTTCGCGCGGCACTGCCTGGCGCGAGCATCTACGTTTACGACAACAACTCGCGGGACCGTACGGTGGAACTGGCGCGCGCTGCTGGAGCGCGAGTCTTCGGCGAGACAATGCAGGGTAAAGGCAACGTCGTTCGCCGCATGTTTTCCGATATTGAGGCGGACATTTACGTGCTGGTGGACGGCGACGATACCTACACCGCCGCTTCAGCAGCGGCGATGGTGCAGCGCCTTATCGACGAACGGCTGGACATGCTGAACGGGACGCGGGTGACGGAGATCGAGGCCGCGTACCGGCGCGGGCACCGTTTGGGCAACACCGTGCTCTCCGGCCTGGTGGCGCGCATGTTCGGCAACCGCATTGCGGACATGCTTTCCGGTTACCGCGTGTTCAGTTATCGCTTCGTTAAGAGCTTTCCCGCGCTTTCATCCGGCTTTGAGATCGAAACGGAGCTGACGATCCATGCGCTGGAGCTGCGTATGCCGGTGGCCGAGATGGACACGCCGTACAAAGACCGTCCCGCGGGCAGCGCCTCGAAGCTGCGCACGTATTCGGATGGACTGCGCATTCTGCGCACCATCATTCTGCTGATCAAAGACGAGCGGCCCATGCTGTTCTTTTCCATCGCGGCGGCGGTGCTGTTTGTGATTTCCGTTGGATTAGCGGTGCCGATCTTCATCGAGTTCCACCGCACGCATCTGGTGCCTCGGTTCCCCACGGCGATTCTTTCGACGGGCATGATGCTGCTGGCGTTCGTCGCGCTGACGTGCGGGCTGATTCTGGATTCGGTCGCGCGTGGGCGCAAAGAGGTGAAGCGGCTGGCCTATCTCGCGCTGCCGCTGTGGACGCGCGACTAACGCTGCGGCGGGATGAGATAGGCGTAGAAGTTGCTTTCGCCGAGCTGCTGCCAACCATCGGGCACACGTGCTTCGGGAGCGAAGCTGGCGACGATCGCATGTACTCCCTCTGCGCGAAGGGCGGCGATGACCTGCACCTGGTCCGCGAGCCCAGCCCAGAATCTACCGGGGTCGGTGCCATTCGGCGTATCGATTTCGGCGCGTATCGGCGCATCGGCAAGCCGCGCCCAGTATTGGTCAAGATAGCAGGCGATGTCGCCGAAGCACGCCACTGTCTCACCGTTGCCAACGCCAAGATCGTTCAGCCCGTGCGCGGCCTGGTAGATCTGCGGGCTGTACCAGCCGCCGGCGTGTGTGGTCACGCTGAGCAGACGGCGCCGCGCGCCGAGATCGCTTGCTGCATCGGCCACGGAGAGCAATGCCAGAAGCGCAACCAGCGCGGTGACCCCTCGTCGCGCCGTTGCGTCGGGCGTCCGCAGTATGGCGAGCAGCGTGACCATGACGAAAAGAAATGCGCCCGTGAGATACCGGTCCTGCAGATCGACTGGGAAGTAGATTGCCAGCATCAGCAGACCCCACGCGGCCACCGCTCCGAGCGGCCACCACATCGCGCGCCGGCGGGGGAAAAAGCACCCGGCGAACAGCAGCGCGGCGATCAGGCAGAAGGGCTCCAGGTGCCCAACAAGAAAGCGCACCAGCAGTGCGCTGCATCGCGCGATGCGAGCGATTTCCCCGTGCAGCCAGAAGTGCGGCTGAATTTCGTCGGTCCAGTATGCGGGATCGAACCACAGCGGATAGGTCCCGAGCGGATGACGGGCAAAGGAGTAGACCGGCGGTGAATCGAGGAGCAGTTGCTCGGGATGCCTGAAGTCCGCCGTGGCGTGTCCGAGGCTGCCGGTGTGGAACTCGTGCCAGCGAGCAGTCTGATCGACGAAGAATGCATAGTTCATGCGCGCCGACTCGCCGGTGGTGGGGCGGCCGCGCTGCCGGGAGATGGCGATGACATAGGGCGCGGCGATGGCGCCGAAAACGATCCCGGCTGCGATGGTTCCGGCGACGATGCGCCTGCGCGTCATCGGGCCGAGGCGCTGTTTGCGGCGCACGCCCCAGACCAGCAGGGCGAGAAACAGAAATCCGGAGGGTACAAAGGCGAATGATTTTGTGAGATAGGCGCATCCCAGCGCAGCGCCGAGCAGCGGATACAGCGCCCATGCGCCGCCGGCGAGAATCCGCGACAGAATCCCCACGGCGAGCAGGAAAAAGAATAAGAGAAGCGAGTCCGAGCGGACGGCACCGAGCGTGAGCTCACGCTGGAAGCTGAAGAACATCAGCGCCAGCGAGACAAGCTGGAGGGCCGCGCTGGAGAGAGCAGGCGCGGATTGGGAGTCCGCGATGCGCCGTTCGCGCAGTTGCGCGAGCGATCGCGCAAAGAAG
>JAICMB010000111.1 GCA_025929455.1 Bryobacteraceae bacterium
GGGACGAATGAACTCGATTCGATCGTCAACGCATGCGAGGACGGCTTTAGCGCTGACGACAGCGCCGCGGCAGCGCCGTATCTTTACCACGACCTTACGCCGCGCGTGCTCGCCACCCCGCGGCACTATGCTTATATAAAAATCGCCGAGGGTTGCGACCATCCCTGCTCGTTCTGCGTGATCCCGCAGTTTCGCGGGACTTTCCGCAGCCGCCGTTTCGAGTCCGTCATTGCAGAGACGACGCGCCTGTTTGCGCAGGGCGTGCGCGAGATCAATCTCATCGGCCAGGACACGACCTCCTACGGCGAGGACCTCGGACTCAAGGACGGCCTCGCACACCTCATGGCGCGGCTGGCGCAGATCGAAACGCCGCACGACAAGTGGGTTCGTTTTCTCTACTGCTATCCCAACCGCATCACACAGAAATTGCTCGACACCATCGCCGAGCATGTTGCGCTCGTTAAATATATCGACATGCCGCTGCAGCACGCCAGCGCGCCGGTGCTGAAACGCATGAAGCGCGGTTCGCACGGCGATTTCTTTTTAAAACTGCTCGAACGCATTCGCGCCACCATTCCTGGAGTCGCGATACGCACCAGCATGATCGTCGGATTCCCTGGCGAAACGGACGCCGATTTCGAAACGCTATGCCGGTTCGTCGAGGCCGCGCGTTTCGATCGCCTCGGCGTATTCAGCTACTCGGATGAAGAAACCAGCGCGAGTTTTCACCTCGACGGCAAGGCTGATAAACGCACAATATACAATCGCAAGCGCGCGCTCATGGCGCTGCAACGCCGCATCTCGCGCGCGCAGAACAAGGCGCGTATCGGCGAAGAACTGACGGTGCTGGTCGAGGGCCCATCCGAGGAAACACCGCTGCTCTGGGAAGCGCGCCTCCCTTCCCAAGCGCCCGAAATCGACGGCGTCTGCTACATCAACGACCTCGGCGAATACCGTGCTGCTCCCGGGCAGTTCCGCCGCATGCGCATTACGGAAGCTCGCGATTACGATCTCATTGGTGCGCTCGTGGACCGCCCAGCGCCCGAGCAGCCGCTCCCAGCGCCGGTGCTTGCAGCCGCGAGTCCCTTCCCCATTCTCGCGGCGCGTTAACCTACATCCGGGTGTTGTCATGAAATGCCCAATCTGCAAAAAGAAAGTTGAACCCGATACGCCGTGGATACCGTTCTGCAGCGAGCGCTGCAAATTGATCGACCTCGGCAACTGGGCGTCGGAAAAGTACGTCATCTCCACACCCGCCGCGCCCGAGCCGCAATCTGGCGGCGAGGACGAAGGCGACCGATAGTGAACGGTACGGCGCGCCTGCTCGCCACACTGCTCGCCACGTGGTTCGGCTGCGGATATTTCCCGAAAGGGCCGGGCACGGCCGGGTCGGTCGCGGCTGTCGCCATCGCGCTCGCGTTGTACTACGGCGCCGGCTTGAGCGCGCCCTGGTTTGCGTTGCTCGGGTTCGCGATCAGCGTGCCCGGCATCTGGGCGGCGGGCGTGCTCGCGCACAATCTGAACATCGAAGATCCCCAAATCGTCGTCATCGACGAAGTGGCCGGCCAGTGGATCGCCATCGCAGGCGCTACCGTCCTCAACTGGAAAAGCTGGCTGCTCGCATTCCTGCTGTTCCGGTTTTTCGATATCTGGAAGCCCGTGCCAATACGCAACGCGGAGCGCCTGCCCGGCGGATTGGGCATCGTAGCCGATGATCTCATCGCGGGCGTCTGGGGGGCGCTTGTTATATTCGTAGCAGGATACTTTCACCTGTACTGATATGCCGGCAAAGAAGAACGCCAACGGGCGGCCACAAATCGACAGCGTTACGCCGGCGGCGGCCATCCCGGGCGGCGAATTTCAGATTCGCGGCAAAGCGCTGGCCAAAGCGGATCGCCCTCACGTCACCATCGGCGAAGTCCCCGCGCCCATCGTGATCGGATCGGATACCTACGTGGTGGCGCGCGTGCCGGATGGCGCGTCCACCGGCGAGATCGTCATCGAAGCCGGCGACGGCGCGAGCCCGGCATGGAACTGCGATGTCGGCGTACAGATCGCCGACAATCTCTATCCCGTTGGCAATCCCGCGGTCGATCAAGCCGGCAATGTGTACGTGACCTTCAGCGGCCCGCGCGGCCAGAAGACGCCGGTGTCCGTATACCGCATCGATCTCAACTACAACTCGCGTCCGTTCGTGAGCGATGTCATGAACGCAACAGGCCTGGCGGTCGATCATGAAGGAATGCTGTATGTCACGAGCCGCTACGACGGTATCGTGTATCAGGTCACTCCTGGCGGAAACACTTCGCCGTATGTGGAGGGCATGGGCGTCGCGACGGGGATAGCATTCGACAAGGACGAGAACCTCTACGTAGGCGACCGCAGCGGCACCATTTTTAAGATCAGCCGCTCGCGCCAGATCTACGTCTTCGCAACCATCGAAGCATCGGTCGCGGCATATCATCTCGCGTTCGGTCCGGACGACTATCTGTATATCACGGGTCCCACCACGTCCAGCTTCGATGTCGTGCATCGTGTTGCGCCGAGCGGCGACGTCGAGGTGTATCACCGCGGTCTCGGCCGCCCGCAGGGTCTGGCATTCGATCGCGAAGGTCGCCTGTATGTGGCCGCATCGCTGGCGGGCCGCCGCGGCCTCGTGCGCTTCGACCAGCAGCGCAAACCGGAGCTGTTCCTGTCGGGCCCTGGTATCGTTGGTCTGGCCTTCACACCCTCCCGCGCGCTCATGGTTTGCACCAACAACGCGCTCTTTCGCGTGGACGTGGGCATCGCCGGCACGCTACTCTCTTGATGGCCGCGCCAGCCTGGCAAAACGGCGCTGAGATCATTGCGGTCGGCTCCGAGTTATTGACTCCGCAGCGCATCGACACCGACTCACTATATCTCACACGCGAGTTAGACAATCTCGGTATCGAGCTTACACGCAAATGTGCTTTGGGAGATAACCGTGCCCGGCTGGCCGATGCGATTCGGACGGCCCTGCGGCGATCGGCACTCGTGATCCTCACCGGCGGGCTCGGCCCCACCGAGGACGACGTGACACGCGAAGCCGCCGCCGATGCGCTGGGCCGCGAACTGTTGCTGGATGCCGCCGCCCTTGAGGCGCTGGAGGACCGTTTCCGCCGGTTCGGGCGTAAGATGGCGGAGAACAATCGCCGCCAGGCCTATATTGTTGCGGGCGCGTGCGTATTGCCGAATCCGCGCGGTACCGCTCCCGGACAGTGGATCGAAGCGGACGGCCGCATTCTCATGTTGCTGCCCGGTCCGCCGCACGAATTGCAGGCGATGTTTTTCCGCGAGTGCCTTCCCCGCCTACAGGCCATCGCGCCGTCCGTGGTTATTCGGACCCGTTTTTGGCGCATCGCCGCGATGCCCGAATCCGAGGTCGACGCACTGCTCGCGCCCGTCTACACCGGCTACAACCAGGTCGCCACCACCATTCTCTCGGGTGTCGCGGGAATCGAAATGCACCTGCGTGCGCAATGCGCGACAGAAGCGGAAGCGAACGCCGTGCTCGATGACCTCTGCGGGCGCATGGAGCCGCTGCTGGGCCATCGCCTCACATCGAAAACGGGAGAAACCGTGGAGGAAGTTGTAGGCGGCCTGCTGCGTGCCCGCGGCGCACGCGTTGCCGTCGCCGAAAGCGCAACGGGTGGCATGCTCGGCGAGCGGATCACCTCAGTGCCCGGCAGTTCGGAATATTTTTCGGGCGGGTTCCTAGCCTACAGCGATCAGGCGAAACACGCGTTGCTCGGCATCCCCGAAGCGATGCTCCGCGAGCACACAGCCGTGAGTGAACCCGTCGCGGCGGCCATGGCGCAAGCCGCGCGCGAACGCACGGGCTCCGACTACGGCCTTTCCGTCACCGGCTATGGGGGGCCGGATGGACCCGATGTGGGCCTCATGTTCACCGGCCTCGCTACGCCACATGGCGTCGAAGTGCGCCGCTCAAAGATGCCCGGCGATCGTGCACGCATCCGCGCTTACACCTGTCTCTATCTGCTGGACTGGCTGCGCCGAACGCTGCTGTCCGTTTAACGCGGCGGCGGCGTGTTCGTTTGAGTCTCAGTGGTCGATGTCGTGGTGTTCTTCTTGCCGTGATGCTTTTTCGTCTTGGTATGCGTTTTCACGGTGTCGGCGTTCGTGCCGTTGGCATCCGAAGTAGTCGTGGTTGACGTCGAGTTGCTGTGTTTCTTTTTGCCGTGATGCTTGGTGTGTGTATCCGTAGTCGTGGTCTGCGTTTGCGTGCTGGGCTCCTGCGCAAACACCATGCTTCCCAGCGCGAG
The DNA here is from genome assembly GCA_025929455.1 of Bryobacteraceae bacterium. The sequence continues at coordinate 4,305 of JAICMB010000111.1, forward strand.
AGCGGCAACGATGAAAGTCGTCTTCATGAATAGTTCTCCTCTCGCACAACACAGCAACTCGAATACCGCCGGGACATAGAACCATTCTGTGCCGTTCACGTTCAAATACCGCGGTTATTCCGGAACTTTCTGCCGGGTTGATGAAGAAAGCGCGTAAATCTGTCGCGTGCCGCTTTTCATTTGCTTAGGACCGCCTAGGTATTCCGCTGCACTTACGCATTCAAATACCACGGTACATTCACGATGACAATGCGCCGGTCGCCTTTCAGCAGCAGCAAGGCGGCAAGAATTTCGCCGCGCTGATTGTGCAGGAAACCGTAGTACCAGCGCTTCTCGACCAGCTCCGGCACGACCACGGCGATCGTGCGGTCCTTGTTTTCGCGCTCTAACGCGAGCACGTGATCGATGATCGGCTGAACCACGAAACGGAACGGTGACCGCAGCACGACGAGTTGCGGCGCGGGCAGGCCGGCCTTCCGCGCCGCCTGCTCCACTTGCGTATCCCAATCGTTCTGGAACTCGTCGGTTCCTTCGCACTCCACGTGAAGGGCCCGCACGTCGCGCGACATGCTCAAGCCCATGCGCAGCGCCTTCTGAGAAACGGTAGTCCAGCTTTCCATGGGTACGACCACAATCGGTTCCGGAGTCTCGTGGCCCAGGAATCCTTCGCGCGGCCGGATCTGGCGCTCGACGTTTTTATATTGCCGGTGCACGCCCGCCATCAGCATAAGGATCGCGGGCACCAGGACCACCACCACCCACGCGCCCGCGATGAACTTCGCCATGAGCACGACGATGACGGTTGCGCCGGTCGCGATCGCGCCGATGCCGTTGATGAACAGCGCGCTGCGCCAGCGCCCCTTGCGCGCTTTTCGCCAATGGCTGACCATGCCGGCCTGCGAAAGCGTGAATGCCAGAAATGCGCCGACCGCGAACAGCGGAATCAATCGATCCGTAATGCCTTGGAAGATGATCAGGAGAAGTCCCGCGAGCACAGCCAGCACCCAGATGCCTTGCGAATACACCAGGCGGCGGCCGCGATTCGCGAACGAGCGCGGCAGAAAATCGTCGGCTGCAATCACCCGGCACAGGCGCGGGAAGCCCGCGAAAGAGGTGTTCGCCGATAAGCAAAGCACCATCAGCACCGCGGCCATGGTGATGAAATAGAACACGCCCCGCCCCGCGACGGCGCCCGTCAACTGCGAAAGCACGCTCTGATATCCGGCCTGGCCCGGCGGCGTGGCGCCGATTTGATAAGCGTTGGTGAGATAGGCGATGCCCGCGAGCAGGATAATGAGCAGTCCCACAATCGCCGACAGCGTTCTGCGGGCGTTCGGGACCACCGGTTTGCTGAACGCCTGCACGCCGTTGCTGACTGCTTCGATGCCGGTCAGCGCGGTACATCCACTCGCGAACGCCTGCAGCAGCATCCACATTCCTACGGCCTGCTGCGCGGCGCGCGGGTGCGGCGCGGGCACAACCTGATGCGGGTGGCCGCCGGTCGCGATGACCTGCCACACCCCGCACGCGATCACGATGAAAAGCATGCCCACGAAAAGATAAGCGGGCGCCATGAAAAGCACGCCGGCTTCGCGCACCCCGCGCAGGTTTACGAACGTCAGCAGCACCAGAACCGCGATACATAGCTCCAGCGTGTGCGGCTGCAAGGACGGCGCGGCGGAGACCAGCGCGCCGATGCCGGCGGAAATGCCGACTGCGACGTTCAACAGATAATCGATCATCAGCGCGGCGGCGGCGAATAATCCGGCGCGCTGGCCCAGGTTCTCTTTTGCAACGGTATACGATCCGCCGCCGCCCGGATACGCTTTAATCGTCTGGCGGTAGCTGAGCGAAACGATGGCGAGCAGCACGATAATCGCGGTGCTCAGCGGCAGGATGTAGGCAAGGCCCGCGGCGCCGAGCGGCAGCAAAATCGTGAGCGCCGCCTCGGGTCCGTACGCCGACGAACTCAGCGCGTCCAGGCCGAAGGTCGGTATCGCCTGTACGGGCCGCAGCCTCTCGTTCTCATCTTCGTCGGAAGCGAGGGGCCGGCCTAGGAGAAAGTCCAGAACCGCCATGTTCAGCGCGTTTTTGCAATTACCGGCAGACGGTTACGCGTAGTCAGTCCAGTTCGGCGTAGATTTCGGCTAGAGGAACGCGAACCTCGCACGACGTCGCGGTCACGACGCCGCCGTCGCACTCGCGAAAGCCGTCTTTCGTGCAAACGTAAGCTCGGCGCGACTCGGGATCAATAGCCCAGATGTCGCGCACGCCCATAGCAAGATAATCGTCAACGCGCGCCTGCAATCGATGCAGAGTGTCTTCCGGCGAGAGCACTTCGATGCAGATCAGCGGCGGGCGGGTAATGACCTGTTCGATGCGCTCGCTGTTGCTGATTACGCAAACATCAGGGATACGGTACCGGTTTGGCGACACGCGCACGCGTTGTTCTACGACAACGAGTACACCGAGTTGCCGCTCACGCGTTCCAAACCAGATCGCCAGCCTCGTTTGTAGCCGTGCATGATCGAATTGCCCCAAGTTGCGCTCCACCACCTCGCCATCGACGTATTCGCGGTCGGGACGCCACGTGGTCCGGAGATATGTTTCGAGGGGAACCAGCGCCGCCGTACTCATATCTGACTATTACTGTACCGTTCCGCATGCAACGGCCGCGGTGAACCTGCTACGTTTCTCCTTACGGCAAACGTGACGTCGCAAATGCAGGAGGCGCTGGATGAATTGACCGCCCGGGTGCGCAAGGCGCATTCGGATTCGCTGATCTCCATCATTCTATATGGCTCCGCGGCCGCCGACAACGCGGACGCCTACTCGGATCTCAACGTCCTATGCGTTCTCAATCAGGTCACGCCCGCGGAACTGGCCGCCGCGGAGCCCAACTTCCGCTGGTGGCGAAAGCGCGGCAATCCGTCGCCGCTCCTCATGAGCGAGGACGAGGTGCGTACGTCCGCCGATTCTTTCCCCATCGAATTTCACGATATGCAGGAGCGCCGCCGCGTATTATACGGACGCGACGTAGTGACGGACCTGCGCGTCGACCCGCGCAATTATCGCGCGCAGGTAGAACACGAACTTCGGGCGAAGCTGCTGCGTCTACGCCAGAAGGCGGGCGCGGTTTTGTCCGACGACAAAGCCCTGCTACGCTTGATGCTGGATTCTGTTTCGACGTTCTGTGTTCTGGCGCGGCACGCCTTGCTGGTGTGCGGTGTTCAAGTGGGTTGGACCAGGCGCCAGGTTGCGGAACGCCTGTGCGAGCTCGGCGCGGACGCGTCGCCGTTTAATCTGCTGCTCGATGTCCGCGAGCAGAAGAGTCCGGCCGCGCGCGTGGAAGCCGTGCCGCTATTCGGCGCTTATCTGAAACAGATCGAGGCCATCGTGGCGCGCGTGGACCAGCTGCGCTGCGGGGATAATGGGGACCGATGAAGATTGCATTAATTACAATTGGTGTGCTGGTCTTGATCGGGCTGATTGTGATCGGTTCCGCGGTCGGCGCGCGCAACCAACTTGTACAGGAGCGCGAGGCCATCAAGGCCGCGTGGGCACAGGTAGACGTGGCGCTGCAGCGGCGCGCGGACCTCATTCCGAATCTGGTGCAGACGGTGAAGGGCTACGCCAAGCACGAGCAGACCGTTTACGCCGACATCGCCAATGCGCGGGCGGCGCTGCTTGGCGCGCGCGGCAATCCACAGGCTTCGATTCAGGCCAACACGCAACTGGAGTCCGCGCTGGGACGTCTCCTGGTGATTACGGAGAACTATCCGCAACTGAAGGCGAACGAGAACTTCATGCGTTTGCAGGACGAGCTATCGGGCACTGAGAACCGCATCGCGGTGGCGCGCAAACGCTACAACGACGCCGTGCAGCGCTACAACACCGACATCGAGCTCTTCCCCAAAAATATCGCCGCGAGCATTTTCGGCTTCCAACATAACGACGCGTATTTCAAGACCGAGGGCGCGGCGCGCACGGCGCCGCAGGTTGCTTTTTGAACATGGCGCAGACTTTCGCGAACTACATTAATGGCGAGTGGGTCACTGGACCTACTTTTGAAAACCGCAATCCCGCCAACACGGACGAAGTAGTTGGCCTGTTTGTTAAGGGCACGGCAGCCGATGTCGAAGCCGCCGCGGCATGCGCGCACGATGCGTTGCCCGCGTGGTCCACAATGCCCGCGCCCGCGCGCGGCAACTTGCTGTTCAAAGTCGCGGACATCCTCGAGCGTGAGTTCGACAACATCTCCGGCGAGATGACGCGCGAAGAAGGCAAAACGCTGCCGGAAGCCAAAGGCGAAGTGCGGCGCTCCATCAACATCTTTCGCTATTTCGCCGGCGAGGGCTCTCGCCTGCCGGGCATTCTGGTCCCGTCCGAGCGCGAGCGCGTGCACATGTTCTCCATCCGCAA
>JAICMB010000464.1 GCA_025929455.1 Bryobacteraceae bacterium
GAAGTGAACGGGTCCATTCCGAGCTACGAGAGTGCCAAACTGCTGGTCCGCGAGGATGGCTCCATGCTCGGGACCATCGGCGGCGGCTGCGTTGAAGCGGAAGTGTGGAACGCGGCGCGCGAGGTAATGCAAACCGAAAAGCCGCGCCACATGCATTTCAGCCTGGGCCAGAGCGCCGCGTACGATACGGGTCTGATTTGCGGGGGTCAACTGGATATTTTCGTCGATCCGGTCGTGCCACAGCCGCGCACATTCATCTTCGGCGCAGGCCACATTTCGAAGAGCATCTCGAAGGTCGCGAGTCTGGCCGGCTTCGCCACAATCGTCATCGATAATCGCGAAACGTTCGCCAACCGAGAACGCTTCCCCGAAGCCGACGAGATCCACGCCGACGAATACGAGCAGGTTTTCCCAACGCTCGCCATCCGCGATACCAGCTACGTCGTGATCGTCACGCGCGGGCACCGCGATGACATGCGCGTGCTGCGCCTCGCGCTCGACACGCCCGCTAAATACATCTCCATGATCGGCAGCAAACGCAAGGTCATCGGCGTCGTCAAGGAACTCGAAAAAGAAGGCATCGCGCGCGCCGCGTTCGATCGCGTGTTCGCGCCCATGGGCTTCAACATCGGCGCCATCACGCCCGAGGAGATCGCGATTTCGGTGGTCGCCGAAATGATTGCGGTGCGCCGCGATCCCGGCTCCGCATGGCGTAATCTCTCGCTGTCGATCTTCGCGCATGAGGAATCGCGCGCGCTGCTGAAGTAGCCTGCAAGTGGACCAGCCCTCGTCATACGCGGCCGTCATTCTCGCTGGAGGCGCGTCCACTCGCATGGGCAGCCCGAAAGCGCTGCTGCACTTTCGCGGCGAGAGCTTCGCGGACCGGCTGATCAGTCTGTTCGCACCGTTGTGTGATCCCGTTGTCGTCGTGCTCGGCCACGATGCCGCCCGCGTACGTGCGGGATTGCATCGCGGCTCGCAGGCGAGCATTGCCGTCAACGAAGAGCCGGAGCGCGGAATGCTCAGTTCGCTACAGTGCGGTCTCGCTCTGGTTCCTCCGCACGCGCGCGGCGTCTTGTTTACGCCCGTGGACTATCCGGCCGTCGAGCCCGCTACCGTTCGCGCATTGATCGCTTCACACGCGTGCTACCGCTGCGCCGTGGCGGCTCCGTATTTTGGCGAGCAAAGCGGCCACCCGGTGCTGCTCGCGCCGTATGTCGCGCGCGAGATCATGGCGCTCGATCCTGTGACGGGCAACGCGCGGGACGTCATCCGCGAATACGTGCGCACCCGCGTGCCGGTGGACGATCCCGCGATTCTGCTGGACGTCGATACGCCGGAAGCGTACCGCAGCCTGCTCGCTTCGGCCGGAGCCCGCCCGTGACCCAGCGCCGCAAACGCCAGACGCGATTCGCACTGCTTGCCGTTGGCATCTTCCTTGCTGCGAGCATTGCCGCTCCATTTCTCAACGCCGGCGCCTTCCGCGCGCGCATACAGGCCGCGCTCGAAACCGCGCTGCACCGCAAGGTCGAGATCGGCGCCGTTCACTTCACGCTATTGACTGGGCCCGGCTTTATCGTTGACGACGTCCTGATCGCCGATGATCCGTCCGCCGGCATCGAGCCGTTCGCACACGTGGACAATCTGAAAGCGACACTGGCGCTGCGCACGCTCTGGAGCGGCCGGCTTTCGTTTTCAACGCTGAAGCTCAACGATCCGACCGTCAACCTTGTGAAAACCGCGGGCGGCTCCTGGAACGTGCGCGCGTTTCTCGCGAGCGCCGCTTCGGCCGGGCGCGGCTCACACGAGCACGCTTCGATTCCGGACATTCAAATCAGTGGCGGCCGCCTGGATCTGAAATTCGGAGACACCAAGTCGGTTTTCTATATCAATGACGCGGACGTCGAGGTTTATCCCAACAGTAACGGCGATGTCGTCATCCACCTTTCGGGCGAGCCCGCGCGCACCGATCGTAGTGTGCAGGGCTTCGGCCGTTTCTACGCACGCGGCTTGCTGATGTCAGGCGGCACGGCCGAGGACCGGCTCAACATGGCGGTGCAAGTGGACCACAGCTCGATTGGGGAACTGGCGCGCCTGATGGGTAACGATGCGGGCGTCCACGGATACGTGAGCACGAACGCGATGTTGTCGGGACCGCTATCGCATATCGCGATCACGGGCGACCTGAACGTTGGCGATATACATCGCTGGGACCTGATGCCCGCGGCGGGCGAAAACTGGACCGTGAAGTATCACGGCACGTTCAACGTTCGATCCCAGCGGCTCGAGATCGAAACCGATACGGCATCGGTCGCGAACGTTCCTGTAGCTTTGAAATTCCGCGCCGCGGACCTGATCACCGCGCCGAAATGGGGCGCCACCGTCACGTTCCGCGCGTTGCCTGCTGCCTCGCTAGCCGCAACCGCGCGCAACCTCGGCTTACCGCTGCCCGACCTGCGCATCAGCGGGATGGTGAATGGCGCCATCGGCTATTCACGTCCCGGCGCGCTCGAAGGCGACCTCGCGATTGAGAACGGCACGGTTGAAGGCGCCGGAGGCGGTGAACTGCGGTTTCCGGTCGCGCCCGTCACCATCGCGGCCGGCCAACTTTCGTTCGGCCCCGCCACCGTGACGCTCGCGAACGGGCATGCGGCAGAAGTCCGCGGCTCCTACAGCCTGGCCGATCAGTCGCTCGGCGTCAATGTGAACACCGATCTGCTTACGATCGCCGATCTGCGTGCGGCCGCGGGGCCGCAATTTGCCGCACCCGGCATTGCGATCCTCGATCGCTGTCGGGAAGGCGCATGGAAGGGCACGGTCCAATTCACATCGAGCAACGGCCAGCCCGGCACCTGGGACGCGAATGCGGAGCTGTCGAACGCCCTTGTTTCCATCGACGGCCTCGCACAACCGGTACACCTCTCAACCGCTGCGGTCCGCATGCGCGAGGGCGAACTGACATTGCGCAACGCGCGGGGCCGCGCGGGCAGGATACATTTCGCCGCCGACTACAGCCGCGGCGCCGCGCCGCGCGATCACCTGCGCGTACGAATCGCGTCGGCCGATGTCGCCGATTTCGAGAAGCTCCTGTTACCGACGCTGCGGCGCAGCAGAGGTCTGTTCGCGAGTCTGCGGCACGCGCGTGTGCCGGATTGGTTGCGCGCGCGGCAACTGCAGGGCAGCGTTCACATCGGCGCTCTTTTGCAGGGCGCCGCGCCGGTGTGCGCTTTCGATGCACACCTGCTATGGACCGGCGCTATCGTCGAACTGCAGCACGCTGCGTGTGCACAGGATGACATGCACGCTACGGGCGCGATCGTCGCCGACCTGTCGGGTTCCGCACCACGCTATCGCGTCAGTGGGGAGGTGGACGGCGCTTCCTATCGCGGCGGCCGCATCGAGGTAGACGGCTCGGTCGATACGACGGGTACCGGCGCGGACCTGCTCGCCAACGCGCGCGGCGAAGGCGCCTTCAACGCACGCGATGTGACCTTCGGCCCCGATAGCGAGTTTCGTGAGCTGGCTGGAAATTATTCCCTAGGCGCGAACGGCGCGCCGCGGCTCGTGCTTACAAATCTGCAAGCCACCACCGAAGACGAAACCCTCTCCGGCCAGGGCGCCGGCAGCGCCGACGGCCACATCGTTTTCGATCTCACCAGCGGCCGCAAACAACTGAA
>JAICMB010000068.1 GCA_025929455.1 Bryobacteraceae bacterium
CGCGGTCCGGCGCCGTAAGCGTCGAGATGCCGGCGAGCGTCTCTATGAACGGCAGCCAGTCGGCCGCGAGGCGTTTGCGTTTGTCATCGAGACTCGATTGTGCATCGGCGACGATCCGCTCGAAATTCTGCTGCTGCGAAGCCACGAGCGCGGGCCAGTCGTCGCGCACGTCCTGCCGTTCAATGGACAGCAGAATGTAGTCGTGCTCTTCGTAGGACTTCGCGGTCGCGGGATCGGCGCCCCTGACGAGCCGGCCATCGGAGATCCAAAACTGGCTCATGTCGATGTCGTCGGCGTGCGCGGCGATGGCGAGCCAGTAACCAGGGCGCAGCGGTCGCCCCGGAATCGAGAACGTCTGCTGGATACCAAGATGCAGCGCGGCGGAATCGATGCCGAGCAGTCCCTCGATGGTTTTTTTCGCGATGCCGCTGAGCGCGGCGGCGTCGGGCCGCGTGACTAGCGAGAACGCCGTTGCGATAAGCGAAGCCGCGAGATCATAGCCGGGCACGGAGTAAAGGCCGGCCAGGATGGTGATGTCTTCGCCGGTGTAGGGCAGCGGTCCCGCGAGTTTTTCATCGAAGTCGGCGATGCGGTTCAAGTTGGAATCGCCGAGTTGCGACAACTGCGCGGGCCCGGCGAGCATATGCTGCTCGTTGCCGCCGCAGCGCACCCACGAGTGCAGCACCGGGTTGACCTGCTTCCAGAGCTTTCGGCAACTGGCGAGGTACATCTCGGTCGCGCGCACGTTGAAGTAACACTGGCCCTTGTCGAAGGATTGCGCGGTAAGACCACCGACAACGCGGTTGGGGTCGATGGCGCGCCACAGAAGCTGGTGCGCTTTGGATTGAAAAATCGCCCGTATATCCACCGGTTTGAATATAAGGGGCGGGGCGTGCAGTACGGAGGGTAGGGCGGAGCCGCGGGTCTAGATAAATGATTGCCGCCGTTCAACTTAAGGGGCTGGCGGAAGAGGCGTCAGATGCGTGACTGCGGTTTCGCGCGGCAAAATCTCGATAAATCTGCGCCGGTCCGAAGAGCCCTCCGCGACCTGTCTACCGCAGCGTCTTGAGATACCGCAAACTCTCCGGAATCTGCCGTGCGGCATCCACTGCTTCGTCTTCCAAATAATAATGCCGCACGCCGGTCTCCTTCGCAGCCTGCAGCGCCGCCGCGATATCCACAATTCCCTGGCCCAGCGGCACGCTCTCCTCTTCCCGCACGTCACCCGGAGAGCCGCCCAACACGGTGCCCTTGCGAATATCCTTCACGTGCATGAGCGGAAACCGCCCGGGGTAACGGTGCAGCATCGCCGCCGGATCCTGATGCGCGTACACGATCCAGAAAATGTCCATCTCGAAGTTGGCGTACTTGGGATCCGTGCGTTTGAGCAGCCCGTCGAACACGGTGCCATCGGCGGCCTTTTCGAATTCGATGCCGTGCGTGTGGTAACAGCAGTGGAGACCGGACCCGGCCAGTTGCTCGCCCCAGCGGTTCAGGTCGTCCGCAGCGTGATTGGCTTCCTCTAGCGCTAATTTCTTGCGCGCGTGAGGAATGGTCGAGCATACGACGTACTGCACGCCGACGGTGTGCGCATCATTCACGACCGCCTCAATTTTGCTCGCGAGGCGGTCGTGTGCCGCCATCATAGACGTCGCGCGCAGGCCGTGGCTGTCGAGCAAGCGCCGGAACTCGGCAGCGGTGCGGCCGAAGAAATCACCGCATTCCACCTCGCGAAAACCAAAATCGCGGATCATCGCGAGCGTGCGCGGCAAATCCTTCGCTGCATCGTAGCGCAGGCTGTAGATTTGAATGCCGATGGGCGCTGCCGGGCGCGGTTTCGCGGCTACGCCCGCCAGCGTGGAAACCGCGCCGGTGAGAAAAACGCGTCGCGAGACCATCACACTTCCAATTTCCACGGAGCGCGATACTCACGCGTGAGATACTTCTGTGCGTCCTTCTGCAACACGGTCTTATTCGCGTCATCCCAGTCGAGCCGCAAGCGGCTGCGGTACGCCACGTTGCCGAGCAGCGATGTCGCGGACGAACGGAAGCATTTCTCAATGTCGCTGTTCGGCCGTTGGCGTGTTTTGACGCATTCGAGGAAGTTAGTCCAGTGCAGCGGATGCGGATCGGTCACGCGTTTCATCTCGCTCGGCTGCAGATCCGATCCCTTTTCCGGAGTCACGCGGTACAAGCTGCGATCGACATACAACGTCCCGCGCGTGCCATAAAACGTCAACCCCATCATCCGCGCCTTGGTTTCGTCCGTGTTGTTGCAGCGGTGCTCCCACGATCCGACGCAGCCCGGATATTCATAGGTCACCTGCATGGTGTCGGGCGTTTCGCGGTCGTCGCGAAACCACAGCTTGCCTCCAAGCGCCGTGATCGCCTTCGGCATGGCCTCATCGAACGCCATCTGAAGAATGTCGATCATGTGAACGCCGGAATCCGTAAGCTGTCCGCCGGCGTAGTCCCAAAACCACCGGAAGTAGGAATAGGCGTGCGGATAAACGCCGAAGCGATTCGGATTGAAAGGCCGTTGCGGCGCAGGCCCGAGCCATAGATCCCAATCGAGGCCGGGCGGCGGCGCGGCGTCCGGCGGATTACCGATGCCGCTCTGCGGATCGTTCGAATAGATCCAGGTGCGTGCGAATGTGACGTCGCCAAGTTGACCGCTACGGACGATCTCACATGCCTTCTGAAAATGCTGGCCTGAGCGTTGCCAGGTGCCGGCCTGCACCACGCGATTGTACTTGCGCGCGGCCTCCACCATTTTGATCCCCTCGTCGACAACGACGCACACCGGCTTTTCGACGTAGACGTCCTTCCCTGCCTTACACGCCTCCACCGTCATGTACGGATGCCAGTGGTCTGGCGTCGAGATGCAAACGAGGTCGATCGATTTATCGGCGAGCACCTCCCGAAAGTCTTTCAACTCTTTCGCCTTCCCGCCGGTGCGCGCCACCATGGCGCCCGCGCGTTCAAGGTGCGGCTGATATACGTCGCATACGGCCTTCACTTCGACGCCGTGCTGCAGCGCGACCTCCAGATTGGCCGAGCCCATAGTGCCGATGCCGATGAAACCGGCCGTGATGCGATCGTTGGCGCCTTTCATGCGGCCCGTGAACATGGAAGTGGTCAAGGCGGCGCCAGCCGCTTTCACAAAGTCCCGGCGGCCGGGACGCAGTTCGTTCATATTTCTTTCTCCTTGCCGAACCGCGATTTTAGCGTGCCGGAGCACGCCGGCACCAGACTGTTCGCCTGCACATTCCGTCGTGGGGCAGGCTGTCTGCCTGCGGCGGGTTGCCAAGCCGCCTCATCCGCCGCCGCACGATGCCCCGGGCGATTCGACTCTGTCGCGGCCAGTGACGAGCAGTTCCTTGTAGCTGCGGCCGGGGAGCCGACCTGGAGGTCCGGCGCAAACGTGGACGTCTGCCCCACTTACTTCGTTGAAAAAGATGCTGGGCCTCAGCGCTGGAACGTGATCCGGCCACCGCAGATCGTTATCATGACGCGCGTGCCCGCGATCTTTACCGGATCGATCGACAGAATGTCATCTGACAGAACGACCATGTCCGCCACCTTGCCGGGCTCGATGGTCCCCTTGATGTTGTCATCGAAGCTCGCATACGCCGAACCTTTGGTGTACGCGCGCAGCGCCTCCTCCACCGTGATCTTCTGTTCCGGTACCCAGCCGCCGGGGTGCTTGCCGTCGAGGGTACGGCGCGTCGCGGCGGCGTAGATTCCCATCAGCGGCACCATCGGCGCGACAGGCCAATCGGAGCCGAACGCCAGTACCCCGCCGGTGTCGAGCAGCGATCGGAATGCATACGATGTTTTCGCGCGGACCGGACCGATGCGCTTTTCGGCCCAGCGGCCGTCGTCAATCGCGTGATACGGCTGCATCGAGGCGATCACATGCAACTTGCCGAAGCGCGGGATGTCCTGCGGCCGCAGATGCTGCGCGTGTTCGATGCGGAAGCGGCGGTCACGCGCGCCGTTTTCGCGCTCGGCCTGCTCGTACATGTTGAGAATCGTGGCGTTCGCCTTATCGCCGATCGCGTGCACCGCGACTTGCAAGCCGGCGCGGTCCGCGTCGACGATGTGGTGCAGCATCTTGCTCTCGGGGATCATCTCGTCGTTGGCGAGGCCACGCGTGTTCGGAGCATCATTATAGGGATCGAAAAGCAGCGCCGTCGTGGATCCCAGCGAACCGTCCGCAAATCCTTTCAATCCGCCGATGTGCAGCATGGGCCCGCCGAAATCAGAGCGCAGCCCGATATCCGCGAGGCGTTTCCACTCGGGAAGCGGCTGATGACCTGACACGCGCACAATCAACTCGCCATTCGTCAGCAGATCGTGGTATACGCGCAAGAAATCCGGCCCCGCCGACATGTCCTGCACGCTGGTCACGCCGTTCTCCGCCGCATAGTGCATGGCCGCGCGATAAGCATCCGAGATCTCCGCCGGGGTCGGCGCGGGTATGACGCGTTCTACATAGGCACGCGCGGCGTCTTTCAAAATCCCGGTAGGTTCGCCGTTCGCATCGCGCACGACGGTTCCACCCGGAGGATCAGGCGTATCGCGCGTAACGCCCGCCATCTTCAGCGCCAGCGAATTCGCAAGCGCCATGTGCCCGTCCAGCCGGTCTACAAAGACCGGATGATCGCCCGTGACGCCGTCAATCAACTGCCGCGTGGGCAGGCGCGCGGGCGTCCAGTTCTCGTGATCCCACTCGCCATTCAGAATCCAGCGGCCTTTCGGAAGGTGCGAAGCGAATTGCGCAATGCGGTCGCGAAACTCCTCCGGACTGCGCGCATCGCGCAACTGCACGCTCGCCAGCGCCGAACCGCCATCATAGAAATGCACGTGCGCGTCGTTGAAGCCCGGCACGACGCGCCGGCCATGGACATCGATCACCTTGGTGCGCGCGCCGCTCCAGCGGCGGACCTCGTTGTCGCTGCCCACCGCCACGATGCGCCCGTCGAGCACGGCGACCGCCTGCGCCTCGCGCGGTGTGGCGCCCGTCCATATTTTGCCGTTGGTGAGGATCAGATCGGCCTGCGGCTGCGCGAGCGCCAACGCCGACCCAACTAGAAAACCGCAAAGCAGTCGCATCAAATTATCTCCAGGTGAGCAGCTCCGGCGCGTCCAGGTGCGGATGCGCGTTGAATGAGCTAAGCGAAAAGCGCTCGCCCGAAAATAGAAACTCCGAATACGACGCGTTGCGCGGCATCCAACTCAGCTCCATCGTATGCAGCGGCGACAGATCCAGCGCCACGCGCGCAGTAGCCGCCATCACTCCTCCCGAAGTAAACACGACCGGACGCCCACCGCCCTGCCGCACACGCGCGATGGCGCGCGCGATGCGTTCGCAGAACCCGCACCAGCATTCGATGTCATCGCATGGCAACTCGCCCGCGACCCATAGCCGCATGACGCGCTGGAACATCTTTTCAAACGTACGCCCTGCCAGCGGGCCCGCCCTCGCCTCGCGAAAATCGCGGTGCAACGAGCCAATCTCCACATCCGTCTCGCACAATCGCGGCAGCGCGCGCTTCATCACTTCAATACCGGCATACTCATCGAAATCGTCATCCACCCGCGCCTCCGGCCACGGCACGCCGGTATCCCGCATCGCCTCCGCCACGATCTCACCCGTGCGCCGCTGCCGCAGCGCGGGTCCATAATACACGCGATCGAAGCGCGCCCCGCTTTCGAGCCAGTACGCCGCCAGCTTGCGCGCCTGCTCCTCACCGAGCGGCGAAAGTTTATCGTAATCGGCCTGCAGAAACGACGCCTGCCCGTGCCGCACGACTGTCAAAAGTCCCATTGAGAAACAGTCAGGGTAACGTGCGCGTCATAACACCGCGATGCCAGCACGCGCCGCTTTTCCTACCGCAACGCCGTGGGTGCCCGCCAAACCGACGCTGCCGAAACTGATCGCCGCGTCCAAACACTGCGAGGGCTGCGACCTTTATCTACGCGCGACCCAGACCGTTTTCGGCGCGGGCCCGGCGCACGCGCAGGTGATGATGATCGGAGAGCAGCCCGGCGATTCCGAAGACCTTGCAGGCGAGCCGTTCGTCGGCCCCGCCGGCCGCTTGCTCGATAAAGCCCTCTTCGAAGCGGGCGTGGACCGCGCGCAGGTCTACGTCACTAACGCCGTAAAGCATTTCAAGTTCGTCGAGCGCGGCAAGCGCCGCATTCACGCGAAACCCGACATCGCCGAAATCGCCGCGTGCCACCCGTGGCTTGAGGCTGAAATACAAGTGGTCAAGCCGGAGATCATCGTGTGCCTCGGCGCCACCGCCGCGCAATCCATGCTGGGCAAAGCGTTCCGCGTCACCAAACAGCGCGGTGTCATGATGCCGTCCGCGAACGCGCGATTCATCATGGCGACTGTGCATCCCTCCGCGCTACTGCGCGCGCCCGACCCCGCGCGCCGCCACGAAGAATACCGTCTCTTTATCGAAGACCTCGCGAAAATTCCGCAGACCATCTCGTCCCTGCGCGCGGCGGGATGAGCGGCGTCAGCGGATGCGCAGGGCCGCTTTGATGGCCTTCACGTTTGCGGCGGCCTGCCCCTGCACCGGACTGCGCATCGCGGCGGACTGCTCGGAATACTTCAGCGCATCCCGCATCAGCTCCCGGCTGCGCCCGCCCTGCGCCAGTTTGTAATCGGACAGCCCCAGGATAAACGAAGCGATCGCGGTCATCTGCGGGTCCTTCATATACGGCAATCCCGCGCGCAGCGCTTTGTCCGCCTGAGCATACTTGTTCTCCTGCCCGTAAATGGTGCCCTGCAGATAATATCCGACGCCCAGCAGCGTCTCCTTCTTGCGTTGCCATGCGGCATCGTCCACGCCCTCCGGTTTCCGGTTGGAACCCAGTGTTTCGGTGAGCTTCGCTGCATACTGCAGCGCCTTGGCGCTCTCCTTTTGCTGGCTCGCGCGGTTGGCCAGATACGCCAGCGCGTCTTCGCTCTGCGGGTCTGCGACGAGCATCTTTTCCGCCATCGCGGTCGCCTTCGCGGCATCGCCCGTTTGCATAATCGAAGCCAGATACCGCTCGTTCAGCTGCTTCAAATACGCGCTCCGCGCATTGCGTTCGGCAAGCGTGTCGTACAGATCGACGTAGGTGTGCGGGTCCGTGGTTTGCAAAGCCGTGGCGTACAGCGAGTACTCCGTGTAGGTGTCGACCTGCTTCGCATAATCGGCGCGCTGCTTGGCATCGTCGCCGCCGGCCGAACTCGACGCGACCACTTTCCTCGCTATGCGCGATGTCTCGCCGGACCATTTCTTCACCCCCGCCGCGTCGCGTTTCCCTTCGGCGGCTTTGAGGTTGTTATACGAAACCTCCAGGTCATCAGGATTGATGGCCAGAGCTTTGCCGCCCGCTTCGATGACTTTGTCATATGCGTTCTGTTTCAAGTAAACGGGCTGCACCTGCTCATAAACCCAGAGCACGCCTTCATCCTTCGGATACTTCGCGAGAAACTCTTCGCAAAGCTGCTGCTTCTTAGCGCCGTCCGCCTCCTGGCCGATCTGCTGGAGCACCTTCCCCTCCGGCGTATTGGTGTTGATTACCAGTTTGCTCGCCGGATCTTGCGCTAACAACGCGCCCACGGCGGACAGCAGCACCATCCCCGCTCGTCGAAAAAGCATCATAGTCCCCCTAATCGGGGAATGATATAGCGGGCTGCGGCGGCGGTCAAGCATCATAAGTACTGCCGCGCTCCCCCGCCCTCCCTGCGGTTGCGCGCAACTGCCGCCGCGCCTTATACTACAAATTCATGCTGTTTACGGCGTACTATTGGTTTCGATTTTGGCGCCAATATGGTGTCTGAATCGGGATCGGTGGTGTTGGCGTAACGCAAGCAAGTTTGTAAATACCAGCCCACTCAGGTTCCCAGGAAGGGACAGGGTGGGCTTTTCGATTTTAGGGAGGCGCCATGGTTATCTCGATGAAGCTGCACGCGACGCAGGAGGACATAGAGCAAGTCTGCGCGCGCATTCGGGATTTCGGATATCAGATTCACGCCATCGAAGGTGAGGAGCGCGTCATCATCGGCGTCATCGGTGTGGGCGACGTTACCGCCTGTCTGGAGGCTGTCGAAGCCATGCCGCAGGTGGAACGAGCCGTGCGCATCTCCGCTCCTTATAAATTCGTCAGCCGCGAATATCATGTCGAGCCGACGCACTTCACGATCGCGACACGCAAGTCCGAGGTCGAGATCGGCAACGGCGAGTTCATCGTCATGGCGGGACCATGTTCGGTCGAATCCGAAACGCAAATCATGGAAGCCGCCGAGGGCGTGGCGCGTGCCGGCGCGAATCTGCTGCGCGGCGGCGCCTTCAAGCCGCGCACCTCGCCATACGACTTCCAAGGTCTCGAAGAGGAAGGCCTGAAGCTGCTCGCGAAAGCGCGCGAGGCCACCGGGCTCGGCATCGTCACGGAAGTCATGAGCGACCGCGACGTCGACTTGGTTGCAAGTTACGCCGACATCATGCAGGTGGGCGCTCGCAACATGCAGAATTTCGCGCTGCTCAAAACGCTGGGCCGATGCGGCCGCCCGGTGCTGCTGAAGCGCGGCATGAGTTCCACCATCAAGGAACTGCTGATGTCCGCCGAATACATTGTGGCGCACGGCAACCCCGACGTGATGCTCTGCGAGCGCGGCATTCGCACCTTTGAAACCGCTACCCGCAACACCTGCGATATCGCGGGCATCGCGGTGCTCAAGGAACTGACGCATCTGCCGGTCATTCTCGATCCCAGCCATGCCACCGGGAAACGCAGCCTGGTTCCCGCACTCTCACGCGCGGGCGTCGCCATCGGCGCCGACGGACTGATCGTCGAAGTGCATCCCTGCCCCGAGAAGGCCGTGAGTGATGGCGCCCAATCTCTCGATCTCGCGCAGTTCGAGAACATGATGCGCGACCTCGATCCTTATATAGATCTGTGGAAACGCCGGCGCGCCGTCGCGGATGCTGTGGCGGTGGTGTAAGCTGCCCTTGTTGCGTTTTCGCGTCCAGCCCTGGCAACTCGCGCTCGCGGTCATCGCCGCCTGCGCCGGTGTACTTGCGGCCGCCTATTACTTGCGGTCGCAGCGCGCCGTCACGCCCGCATCGATGGTGCAGATGTTGCCCCCAGGCGAAGGCGCGGTTCTCTACATCGACGTTGGCGCGCTGCGCCGCTCCGGCACACTCGACATGATCACCGGAGGCAGGAGCGACGTCGAAGAGCCGGACTATCGCAAGTTCGTCGCCGCCACGCAGTTCGACTACACGCGCGACCTCGACTCGCTCGCGGCGCTGCTGCGCAACGGCCAGCAGTTTTATCTATTGCACGGCCGGTTTAGCTGGCCCGATCTCAAGAAGTACGCGGAGAAGCAGGGCGGCACGTGCGTAAACGGGTTCTGCAGCATGCCCGCGAGCACGCCGCAGCGCTTCATCTCGTTCTACCCACTGCGTTCGGATCTGATGGGCATGGCGGTGAGCGGCGACAACACCGCGGCGTACATGATCTCGCGTCATTCTCCGCGCCCGACAATGCAGCCGCCCCCCGATCCGGTGTGGCTTTCGGCATCCGGCGACACGTTGAAAAATCTGGCGGCGCTGCCCAGCGGCACGCACATGTTCGCGACGGCGCTCGGCGGCGCGGAGTCGCTGCTGTTCACGCTCGGCCGCGCACAGGACCATCTCGCGGTGAGGCTCGATGTGACGTGCACGAACGCGCAGCGTGCCTCGTCGCTGCTGGTGAATCTGGAGAACGCGACTTCCACACTCGACCGGTGGCTCGAGCGCGAGCATCAGCAGCCTAACCCGCGCGACCTGAGCGGCGTGCTGACAGCGGGCGTATTCCGCCGCGACGACCGGCGCGTGCATGCCGAATGGCCGCTCAGACGCGAGTTCCTCGAAGCCGTCGCCGGAGGCACGGATTAGCGGCGGCGCGCGGCACCCCTGGCCGGGTCTGCTGTGCTGCGGGAATGCCGTGTTCGATACGCTTGCGCACCCCGTTCCCGAAGCCGCGTTCGGGCGCACCGCCTGGGTCGAGTCCATTATCGAAACTATCGGCGGCAACGGCGCGAATACGTCATATGCGGCCGCACTCGCGGGCATCGCGTCGCGCCTGATCTCCGCCGTGGGCAAGGATCGCGAGGGCGCCTACATTCTGGAAACGCTTGTGCGCGCGGGCGTCGATATTGATCCGGTAATCAGTACGGAAACACCCACCCCGAAAACAGTAGTGCTGGTGAATGCGGCCGGCGAGCGCGCCTTCTTGCACCGCCCCGGCGCGAGCCGCGAGGCGTTCGCCGATGGCCTGACACTGACGCCGGAAATGGCAGCAGGCTGCACGCGTTTTCACCTCGCAAACGTGTTCGCCTTGCCGGGTTTGCGGCCGCACGGCGCCGACCTGCTCCGGCAGGCGCGCGCGCTCGGCCTGCACACGTCTGCCGACACCGGCTGGGACGCCCGCGGTGAA
>JAICMB010000053.1 GCA_025929455.1 Bryobacteraceae bacterium
CAGAAGCGCTATCTGGATGCGATGAACGCCCAGGATTCGACGTTCACGATTGAGTTGCGGCCGACAGGGCCGCCTTCGATTGACGGCAACACCGCTTCGATCCCGTGTCAGCGCACGATCACGACCATTGTTCGAAAACAGCCGATGAAGAATAACGTGATCGTGAGCGTGCGGCTACAGAAGGCGGGCGATCGCTGGTTGGTGATCGACCCATTGGGCAACGCAGCGGCGCGATAGACGCGCTGGATGTTTTCAAATGCGGACATCGAATCTACGTTGGCGGGCGCCATGCGATACTTGAATTCGTCTTGGCTCCATTCGCGGCGTTCGCCTTGGTCGTTTCGTTTTTATTTACTTATTCCGCGTCAGCACAAACAAGCTGTTCCGCCGCGCATGCCGCGCCGGGTGCTTTTATCTGTTATCCCAATCCATCGGAGCATGCCGGAATCGCCCGCGTCCCTTATCTCTTTCATCTAAGCGCGCAAGGAAACGCCCCCCCGGGTCAGGCGATTACATTATATCGAGTCATGATCGATAATCGTTTGGCCTATGAGACCCACCTTCAGCAGCCAATGCAGACAGTGTCTGTCGAGATCAATATCAGATCGCCATTTAGTTCCGGCGCGCACGCCTTGCGCATTTTTTTCAACGGAGGAGCCGGTTCCACCGAAGTGAAACCACTTCAAATTTATGTGCCGGACTCTTCCAGCTTTTGCGAACCTTTAATCCGGAGAGATCCCCGCTTCTGCGTCATATCCACGAACGGAGCGTCTCTTCATTGGTCTCCTCCGCAACTAGCATCAGGCGGCGCCTTTGAAAGTTATTTCGCTTATCTGGCGCTATATGCCCAAAACCTGAAGAGCCTGGAAGCCGACGTTTCAGAAGCCATGGCCCTAGATGCGGAGAGCAACTTGTATATAATGTCGCGCGGGCTCTCCAACATAGATGTGCGTAAATACGCCCCGAACGGCAGTCTTCTTTATGGCTCCGTGATTCCCGCTTGCAGTGGCGGTTTCTTGTCGATCGCCGGAATGGCCATTGGTGCTCCTGGAAAACTCTGGATCGCCGGCAACAGCGCGGCTTGCCTTCCAACTACGCCGGATGCGCTTGTTCCGTACGGGAGCGGAACAGGACAAGTACGCGGCTTTGTCATGTTAGTCGACACGACGAACCGAGCTCCCTCGTCGATTGTTTACTCAACTTATCTGCCCGGCGCCGAAAACCGCGTCGCAGCGATTCGCGCCGATAGCGCGGGAAATGTGTATATCGCCGGCAACACCACTTCTCCCGATTTCCCGCATACTTCTCTCTTCCGCGCGAGCGCAAGATCCTCGACGGCTTCCAAGACAAGGCTGGGCTTTGTCTCTGCGCTCCGCCCCTCACAGTCCAAATTTCGATGGTCTACTCTACTTCTCGACGTAAAACTAGCCGCGCTCGCGCTCGATGAAGAGGGAAACGTCTATGTCACGGGGCGGGCGCCCGCCATCCGGCCTCCCCAAAGCTGCCGGAATCCGGAGAAACCCAGGCTCGGGTGCGATGAGGTCCTGGTGGCGAAACTCTCGGATGGAGGCCGCCGGTTAGCCTTGAACGCGCGCTTCGGAGGCTCGGCGGACCAAGAGGGGCGGGCCATTTCCGTGGCGCCTCATGGCAGCAGAATTTGGATCGAGGGCGACACAAATTCTACGGATTTCCCCGGCTCGGCGCGTTCGGATCGTTCCCGCTCCGAGAATCTGCAAGCGTTTTGGGCGAGTCTGCAACCCTGCGGAAAAGGCCTTCTGCAGTCCCGTGTTTTTATGGCCCCGGATGTCCCCACCGTGGCGTTCGCGCCCGCGCTCGATGCGTTCGCGGCCATGCGTCCGGAAACGCCCGCGCAGCCGGGGAAGAATGGAAGCAACCTGAACGCTTCTCTATTGCTCGCGCCGCCATGCCCCTAATGCAGCTCACTCGCCGGCAATTTCTCACCGCCTCAGCCGCCGCCGGTCTCCTCGCTCCCGCATCTGCGGCCGGACAATCGGATGAAGCCGCAAGCAACGGGCTCCTTGGAGTGCGTCTTGAACCGTTCGTGGACCCTCTCGCCATCCCCCCGGTTCTTCGCCCCTCCACCGGACGTGCGGACGAGGCGTATTGCCAGATCAAAATGTCCGAATTCCGCCAGCAACTTCACCGCGATCTGCCGCCCACGCTGGTATGGGGATTTGAACGCTGCACCCCTGGCCCAACCATTGAGGCGCGGTGCGGCCAGACTCTCGTCGTCGAGTGGTTGAACCAGTTGCCCGAGCGGCATCGTCTGACCGTAGATCATACCCTGGACGGCGCGGGGAAAGATGTTCCCGAGGTGCGGACGGCCATCCATCTGCACGGCGGCCACACCTCGGCCGAAAGTGACGGTTATCCCGAACACTGGATCACTCCCGGCCAGACGCAGCGGACGGTTTATCCCAACCGGCAACTCGCCGCGACTCTTTGGTATCACGACCATGCGATGGGCATTACACGCTTGAACGCTTTGATGGGACTCGCGGGACTCTATGTTGTCCGCAGCCCCGAAGAGGACTGGCTCGGGCTGCCGTCCGGCCGTTACGAGATTCCGCTGATCTTGCAGGATCGAACGCTCGGACCACGCGGGCACATTCTCTATCCCCTCTCCGGAAACCCCGATGCCCCTTCCGTGCCGGAATTCTTTGGAACGCACATTCTCGTCAATGGCCGGGTGTCGCCTTACCTCGATGTGGAGCCGCGCAAATACCGCTTTCGATTCCTGAACGCATCGAACGGGCGAATATTCCAACTCGCCATGGAGCCGGAACAGGACTTCGTTCTGATTGGAAGCGATGGCGGTCTGTTACCCGCACCAGTCGCGCGCGGTGAACTGTTCATCGCGCCGGGCGAACGCATCGACGTCATTGTGGACTTCAGAGGCCGGGATGGCAAACGCATCAATCTCGTAAACTACGCTCCCGCACCGTTCCCATCCGGCGGCGGCCCGGTTCCTGGCCTGGCCATGCAATTTCGCGTGAGCCGCCCGCTTCAGGACAAGATCGATAAAAGTGACATTCCCGCCACGCTAACCGCCGTCGCACGCTTGCGGGAATCGTCGGCCAGCAAAACGCGCCGGCTGAAATTAGTGGAAATCATGCCGCAAAACGGCCAGCCGCACCGCGTGTTGTTGGATGGCCGGCGCTTCATGGACCCGGTCAGCGAGGATCCCATCCAAGGCAGTATCGAGATCTGGGAACTGATCAATACAACGCTTGATGCTCATCCGATTCACCTGCATGCCATCCACTTCCAGTTGCTCGACCGCCGTCCATTCGATGTGCGCCGTTACCAGCGGACCTCCGAGATCGCCCTGCTGCACAAATCGCTCCCCCCCGAACCGGGCGAGTCTGGCTGGAAGGACACTATCCTCTGTCCACCAGGACAAGTAACCCGCATTATCGCGCCCTTCACAGCTGAACCAGGGCGCTTTGTCTGGCACTGCCACACGCTGGAGCACGAAGACAATGAGATGATGCGGCCTTATGTGATTCAACCCGCATCATGAGGAGGCCGGTTACGGAATAGTCTTTATAGGTTAGTCGCAAGCACAAATGCTTACGGCTAGGGCAGGCGGCAAGATTGCCTGCCTAGCGCAGGGCATCTACCCAGCACATTTGCCTGGCGGAAACCTGCCCCACGAATTTGCACGGTCAGAAGCTGTAGCCGAGCCCGTACAACGGCACAAATCGCGCGGTCAGGCCGGCGTCGTTGAACCGAACGAGCGCCTGAAAAGTGAAAACAAGCTTGCCGATCAGCTTCGCCTTATATCCGAACGCGCCGCCATACTCGCCATATGACGTCCGCCCGGCATCCAACAAGCCGTAGGTCAACGGCGTGGCGCCGCCGTACGTATCGCACTGGCCATTGGTGCAACCTGGCGTGCTGGCGACCGCTTGCTTCCGCAGCGTAGGTACCCCATGCAGCCAGCCAATCTGGTTTCCGATGATGTCAAACACCAGTGTGTTGCGCCTGCCGAGGGCAACTTCCGTGCCCACTCCCCAGTTGAAGATATCCGGGATATTGCCCTTCGTGAACACGAACGGAGCACCGGCCACATTAACGCTGCTGCCTTCAATGTTTACTGCGTTGACAGTCGGCACCAGGCTACCGGCCAAAATGCTTTTTCCGCTGTATTGCCAGCCCGCCTCGACGTGCGGCGCGAATACCACATTTCCGAACATCGGATTGCTGTAGAGCGATAGCGCAACGAACGGCTTCACGGACGCCGTGCCCGTCCCCAGATAGTTCTTTTCATCACCCGTGGGAAAGCGAATGTCCGTGCCAAGCGCCAGTACAGCATGAGGCCGTTCCAGCACGGCGCCCTTTACGCGTAGCAGCAGGTCGCCGAAACCCGTGCTCGCGCGGCTGGCCTGACCGATCTCCGGTGCGGTCAGAGAGAGACTGCCCGGCGCGAAAGTATTTACACACCAGCATTTGTTGCCTGGATTGAAATTCGTTCCCGTTCCGCTGTAGATCAGCCCGTTGTACGCGGTCGCGGCAACGGCTGCGTGAACCATCGGAAGGCCCACCGACACGTCCATGTGTTTAGTTAAACCATAGGTCAGGAACGCCAGATCTTGCGAGAGCCGGACATCCAGCGCCATGTTGAAGGTCGCCGGAGCCGTAACAGCACGCGTGTTTGTCGCCGGATCAATGACGATGCCGGAGGTGTTGCCCCCCGGGTAAAGCAGTGGAATTCCGTTCAAGCTTTGACCGTTCAGGGATGTGAAATGGTAATCCTGATGAGTCACGCCGATATAGAAGTTGTGCCTGCCAATGGTCTCGGCGCGCTGCGTGAAGATCGGGCCCAGCGTACTGCTGGAGGGCAGTTCCGCCCCGGTCACCGGATCGAGCTTGGTGATGACTCCGGAGGTCGGCGACGTGATCGGGATTAACGACAGGGCGACCGCGATGTTAGTGCCCAGAGCGCTGGACAACGCCGAAGGGTTCGCAACCGTGTAAGTAGTCGGGTCGTTAATCTGGCCGCCCAATGGAGCGACCTGATTCTCCGTGTAAATTGTGAGCACGCCGTTAATCGCGCCTCTCACCGTCGGTGTGAACGTTGCCGCATCCGGCGTCCTCACCTGTTGAATGCTCTGCTGCGTCACAGTCGACCAGATCACGACCTGCGATACCGACGGCGGCGCCTGGTTCTGAGACTGGGCCAACGCCAATGCCGTGAACGCAATCGCCGCAATGCACATCTTCGGATGCAACATCAACACTCCTCCTCTGTTTGCTAATGGATAAACGAACCTGTCCGCTGCAGGAATGGACTCTTCTACTCTAGTAAGCGGAAGTTGAATGGGACAAGGGGCAGAATCGTTTGTAAAATGATGCGCAACCCGGGCCGTCGGCCCGGCAGCACGCGCAGCATCGCTTATCGTACACTTTCAGACAACATGAAACTTCTCGTTGCTCTCAGTTTTCTCCCGGCACTCTTTACGCCGGCGTTTGCGCAATCGTCCGGCAATCAGTTTGTCGGGCGCTGGGACTTCAATATCACGACGCCCCGCGGAACGGGCGCGAGTTGGCTGGGCGTTACGGACAAAAACGGAACGCTGGACGTCTGGTATCAGCCCACCGGTGGGAACGTTTACGAGCTCAAAAATGTCAAGGTCGAAGGCCCGCGCTTGATGCTTACGGTTTCTCCGCCGAATTCACGGCGCGGGACGGTGACCTGGGAACTGCAGTCCGCGGGTAAAGACAAACTGACCGGCACCGAAAAGCGCGGCGACCGGACGATTCCGCTCACGGGTGTGCGCGCGCCGGAACTCAACCATCCCTGGCCGAAAGCGTGGTCGAAACCGGTCGCGCTCTTCAACGGCAAGAACCTGGACGGCTGGGAGCCGATCGGCAACGTGGCGAACAACCATTGGGTAGTCAAGGACGGCTACCTTGTGAACGAAGCTCACGGAGCGAACCTAAAGACAACGCGCAATTTCGAGGACTTTAAACTGCACTTCGAAGTGAACTGCCCCGACAATGCCAACAGCGGCATGTACCTACGCGGGCGCTATGAAATACAGCTCGAGTATGAACCCGCGGGCAGCGAGCCTCCGGAGCGCGGGATGGGCGCGATTTACGGCCGCCTCGCGCCCAAGGTGAATCTGCCGCGCAAGCCCGGCCAGTGGGAGACGTTCGACGTAACGCTGGTGGGCCGCACCGTCACGATCGCTCGCGACGGCGTGACCACTATCGACCGGCAGGTGATCGATGGCATCACAGGCGGCGCGCTGAACGCCAATGAGGGCGAGCCCGGTCCGTTTTACATTCAGGGCGACCATACCGGCGGCTTGAAATTCCGCAACATTACCGTTTCGACGGCGCAACGGTAAGGCGCATGCGCTGGTCGCTGGTTGCGGTAACGGTGGCGATGCTGTGCGGCTGCGGATCTTCTCCGCAGCCCGCACCCTCTTCGGAGAGGGCCGCGCCGCCACCCGCCCCTGCCAAGCCGGCCGATGAATCCGCGCGTTTCCCGCAGGCGGACCTGAGCGGAACCGAAGTCGTCAACACGCATCTGCTCGGGAAAGCGTTCATGCCCGGCGGAACGCTCGCACACTACAAGAAAGGCAAGCGCACGTACGACCTGTTTCTCGCGGAGACGCCTTCCGCGCAGGACGCGGCTATCGTGCTGCTGTCCTGGAAAGACGGGCTCAGCGGAGCGGAGTTTGTGCCGTCGTTCGGCGGTTACTTCGGCAAGGATGGCAGCGAGCCCGTGTTCGTCTTCACGAAAGGCAAGTGGATCGCGGGCGTGAAGGGCCTGCCGCAGAAAGAAGCGGACGCGAACGCGCGCGTGCTGGCCAGCAAGATTTAGGCGCCGCGTCGCTTGCGCGCGAGACTAGTTCATGGACCGAGGCCCCGGTTAGGAGTATGGCGGGGAGCTCCGGCACATATGCACTGTACCCGCCCGCGCCCCCTTCGATAACGAGAGAATACTTCCAAGTCAACTCTGCGTTCCTCTATCCCAGATTGCCTTAGAATCGAGCGGTAAGTTCCGGGCCTAATATCGTCACCGAGCCCGCCAGCCTTACTTCAGGCGCGCTTCGTTCTCTTCGCCGCCTTGCG
Organism: Bryobacteraceae bacterium; assembly: GCA_025929455.1. The sequence goes on from JAICMB010000053.1 coordinate 7,108, forward strand.
CGCCGACGTCTCCGTTGCCGCGGGCTTTGGCGGTGCCGTCTTGCGCATCGACGCCAGCGTCTTTTCAAGCGCCGCACTAATATCCACGACGTTCGACGCCGCTGCCGCTCGCTCCACCGGCGCGAGTTCCCTACCCTGCGCTTTGGCCTCGATGAGCGCCTGCAGACGCTCGCGGTAGCTGTCCTTGAACTTGCTGGGTTCAAACGGCGTCGCCAGCGCTTCAATCAAGGTGCGCGCCAGAGCGAGTTCGCGCGGTTGCACCATGCTCGTTTCCGTGCGGAACTCCTCGATACTGCGCACCTCGTCCGGGAAAAACATCGTATGCGTCACGATGCCGGTACGCCCCGGGCGCAGAATCATGACGTGCTCGCGCCGGTGCATGGCGACCTGCGCCAGCGCCGCATAACCCGTCTCGCGCATGGCCGCCAACAGCAGCGCATACGCTTTCTCGCCGGCCTCCTCGGGTGAAAGATAATACGACGTCTCGAGAAATACAGGGTCGATTTCGGCAAAGCGCACGAACTCGATGATCTGCATTTCCGAAGCTGTGGCGGGCGCGATCTTTTTGAGATCCTCATCTTCGAGCACGACGTACTGGTCGCGCCCGTACTCGTAACCCTTCACAATTTCGTTAGGCGCTACGGACCGCCGTTCTTCTCCGGCTATGTGCGCCTGGTGTACGCGCGCGACCGGCGGCGGAGGTGGAGCGGGTTCTTCTTCTTTGTGCGTACGCGGCGCGCCGGGCACCTTGAGTGCGGGTACCGGCGGAGAAGGCGCATCTTTCGAGCGCGGCTCCTCCACCAACTCGCGCCAATTGCGCGCAGGCGCGGGGCGTTCCGGGCGATAGAGTTGGTGCAGGCGCACGCGCTCCGCGCGCGCCGCGCGGTATAGGCGTACTGGGATGGAAACCAGGCCGAATGTCAGATGGCCCTTCCAAACGGTTGCAGCCATATACGTTAGAGCGCCCCGGCAGCGCCTTAGTTACCCGCTCGAGTCAGTCCGCCGCGTTGTTGAAAGCCGCTGGAGCGCCGAAATACGCGCCATCGATGAGCGGTGCGTAGCCGCGCAGTACGTCGGCGGGCGGGCACATGTTGCGGCCGGACTTGAGATAGGCGTGCAGCGTGCGCTCCGCCTGCTTGTGGACAACGGAGGTAAACATGGGCGAGGAAATGCCCGCCGCTTTCAGGTGCTCGGCCGCCGCCACCAGCAGCGCGAACAGCAGCGGCCCCGTGCAGGCCTGCGCACTTAAAAAGTCGCGCTTGCCCGCGGAAGGGATCACTTCAACGCGCACCGTGTGCGTCTCTACAACACGGCGCGCCCAAGTGAGGGCGAGCCGGTCGCCCTCGGCAAGAAAGAGTTTTTCCCCGAATCCCGGTACGGGCATGATCGTGGCCGTGGATGCGCCGCATTGCGCCAGGCGCGTCATCTCGACCGACGAGAACTCGGTGCCGCACGCGACCACGGCTTTGCCGGTCCAGTCGATGCCGCAGCGTGCCAGCTCATCGAGCACGGCGCGAAGCTCCGGATCCGGAACGGCCACGAGTACGGCCGCCGTCCGCTCCAGATCGGCATAGCCGTCGGCGGGATACCCCGCGCGAAGCATATTGACGAAACGGCTGGCGAGGCGCCGCGAGGGCGCTTTCACCGGGCCGAGTAAACGGCGTAAATTCGCAAAACGTGTGAGCGGCGTGTCCGTTACGTTACCGGCGCTCACCAGTGCTAGTGGCTGCTGCGGCTTCGTCATAGATCTGGGAAGATTTCAGGGCCTTTACGCGGTCGCGAAGCTGCGCCGCTTTTTCAAATTCGAACTTCTTGGCCGCGTCGCGCATGGCGGTTTCAAGCTCCGCGATAAACCGCTCGCGCTGCTCGGCCGTCATCTCTTCGACCGGCTCCTCCGGTTCGAGCGGCACCGTTATGTAATCCGCTTCCGCAACGGCAACCAGGCTCATATCGATCGGCTTCACGATCGACTGCGGCGTGATGTGGTTCGCTTCGTTGTACTGCTCCTGGATGGCACGGCGGCGGTTGGTCTCGTCCATGGCGCGACGCATGCTGTCGGTGACCACATCAGCATACAGGATCGCGCGCCCGTTCAGGTTGCGTGCCGCGCGGCCGATGGTCTGAATCAGCGAGCCGCTCGACCGCAGAAAGCCTTCCTTATCGGCGTCGAGCACCGCCACCAGCGACACCTCCGGCAGATCCAGGCCTTCGCGCAGCAGGTTGACGCCGATCAGCACATCGTACTCGCCGCGCCGTAGGTCGCGCAGAATTTTGATGCGGTCCAGCGTGCTCACTTCTGAGTGCAAGTACGCGCATGCGACGCCCGCTTCGCTGTAGTATTCGGCCAGGTCCTCCGCCATGCGCTTGGTCAGTGTCGTCACCAGCACGCGCTCGTTGCTTTCCGTGCGCAGACGGATCTCGTGCAGCAGATCGTCCACCTGTCCGCGAATGGGACGCACTTCCAGTTCGGGGTCGACCAGCCCTGTGGGCCGGATAATCTGCTCCACGACAACGCCGGCCGACTTCGTTAGCTCGTACGGGCCCGGCGTTGCCGAAACGTACAACACCTGATTGACGCGGTTCTCAAACTCCTCGAACGTAAGCGGGCGATTGTCGCGCGCGCTGGGCAACCGGAAGCCATGCTCCACCAGCACATTTTTGCGGGAGCGGTCGCCGTGGTACATACCCTGCAGCTGCGGCACCGTCTGGTGGCTTTCGTCGATGAAGATGAGATGATCCTGAGGCAGATAGTCGAGCAGCGTGGGCGGGGCCTCGCCCGGCAGCCGGCCGGAGAAATGGCGCGAATAATTCTCGATCCCGTGGCAATAGCCGATGGTCCGGATCATCTCCAGATCGAACATGGTGCGCTGATATAAACGCTGCGCTTCGATCAACTTGCCCTGCTGTTCAAGCTCCGCGTGCCACCACGTCAGCTCCGCCTCGATACTCTGAAGCGCCTGCTCGCGCGACTGCGGCGTCATTACATAGTGGGTTTTGGGGTAAATTGGTAGCCGCAAATATGTTTGGCGGACCTGCCCCAGCAGCGGATCGATCTGGCTGAGTGATTCCACCTCGTCGCCCCAGAGCTCGATGCGGTAGGCATAATCGTCGTAGGTGGGGAAGACCTCGATCACGTCCCCCCGCACGCGGAAGGTGCCGCGGCGGAAATCGCCGTCGTGCCGCTCGTACAGGATCTCCACCAGCTTCGAAACGATCTGCTGCCGCGTGATCTTCTGCCCCTTTTCGAGCATCAGCAGCATGCCATAGTACGCTTCCGGCGAGCCGAGGCCGTAGATGCAGCTTACGCTGGCGACGATCACGCAATCGCGGCGCTCGAATAGCGATTTGGTCGCGGCCAGGCGCAGCTTGTCGAGCTCATCGTTGATTGTCGCTTCTTTCTCGATATAAACGTCGGCGGAAGCAATGTAGGCTTCCGGCTGATAGTACTCGTAATAGCTGACGAAGTACTCGACCGCGTTACCTGGAAAAAAGCTTCTAAACTCGTGATAAAGCTGTGCCGCGAGCGTCTTGTTGTGCGCCAGCACCAGCGCCGGCCGTCCGCACTTCTCGATGACCTTCGCCATCGTGAACGTTTTGCCGGAACCCGTTACACCCAGCAGCACCTGGTGCTTCTCCCCGTCGCGCATCCCGCGGTTGAGCTGATCGATGGCAGCCGCCTGGTCGCCCCGCGGGCGGTAGTCGACTGCCAGATTGAATCCCATATACTTTTAGATTCGTCCAGAGTGGGCCGGGGCGCAAAAACACGACGGCGGCGTTCTGTTCGAGTTCAAGTCTACGGCGCGCCGGCTTTGTTCAACAGTAGCTGAGCAAGTGCGAGTAACGCTTCGACTTTTTCTTGCGGGCTGCTAATCTGCCGCACGAATGTCACCGCATCGGCTGTCCGGTCGGTCTGCAGCCAGGCGCCAAGAATCGAATTGGTCGCTTTCGGGTCGGCCGCCCTCCACAGATCCGCTGCTTTGCGAGCGGACCCGAGGTCGTGGATGCCGATCGCCGCCAATAGAATTCGATTGTAGGCCTCATCGCGGTAATGCACGCCGGCCGGTGCGCTCCAGAAGGGCATTGCCGGGGGACGAATTGGAAGATTTAGAGCCAGTTCGTTGGCCAGCGCCAAAGTCGTACCGGCGGTTGCAATCAAGCCGCCTTTGCCCTGAGCTGTCGCGATCCCTAAGGTGACCAATACCCTCCCGAACGGGAGATCCCGCACGGATTTCACTGCTGCAATCGCGGCATCGAAATCCGCTTCCCCACGAGCGCTATCGCCTGCCCGCAACCAAGCGGCAGCCGCTGCCGTGAGCGCTTCCGCTTTGGCGAGCACGCAATCCGTGTCGACGCCGGGCATCGCCCTTGCAAATTGGTCGGCGCCGGCCGGTTGGCCGGCCTGGATGAAGATATGTTCGATGCTGGCAATGCCGATCGCTTTTTGAAACGGTGTCGACGCATGATCGACCATGCGCAGTATCCCGTCCCGATCGCGCGCCTCCATGCGGCCGAATAAAGTTGTCATGAACTCCCGGTCCGCCGCAGAGCGCTGTGCCGTCTCCTTCGGATCGTGGTACCTGAAGCCCTCAGTTGTGATTGGAAATGACGGAACCG
>JAICMB010000353.1 GCA_025929455.1 Bryobacteraceae bacterium
AGTCGCACCGAGGTAGTTCGCGATCGACAGTATTGCGACGAGCAGCAATGATGCTGCCGTGCGGGCTCCAGGTACGAGGGCGAAAAAGTTGCCAAGGTAGATCGAGAACGCAACGGCGAGAAAAGCGATCCCGCCCGGAACGGCGCAGAACAGGAAGACCCACCCGCTCAGAAACGCCGATGCCGGCCCGTAGGCTTCGCGCAGAAACACATATTGCCCGCCAGTAGCAGGCATCATCGCGCCCAGCTCGGCATAGGCGAGTGCGCCGAAATACGACAGTACGCCGGCCACGATCCAGACGGCGATGATCGCGGGCGCGGACGGCAGCTTCCGCGCAATCAGATTGGGCAGAAGGAAAATGCCCGACCCGATGACAATGCCGACAACAATAGACGCGGCGTCCACCACCCCGAGCTTGCGCGGCAGTTCTGCCGTCATTACTGTAATGCCACCGCGTTCTGCTCCACGTACTGGTCGACGCGCGATGCCGCGGGCGGTCCGATGTAATGAAACGCTTCGGCGTATTCGACGCCATACTGGCGGCCCAGTTCGCGATTGCTCGCCAGCACGAATTCGCGGACGTAGTTGCGGTCGGCGGTGCGGTCGTCGCCGCCGAGCAGCGGCAGTTTCTTCCCTTGCTTGGCCAACTCCGCACGCAGTTTCGATCCGTGATGGCCGCCAGGGCCTTTCGCAACGTTGCAGATGTTCGCGTCGATCTTCTTATCCACCACGGCGCTGATATCGACGACGCGCGTGATGTCGGGATGGCGCGCGTAATAGTATTTCTCGCTGACAGCGTGGGTCTTCAAGCCGGCGATGAACTGCTCCGGATAATCATGAACGCGCCCGGCCATCCAGCACGCGGCTTCCACGCAGTGGCCGAGCACGTAGTGATCCGGATTCTCCTCGTCGTGCGCCCACGGGTCGTAACAGAAAACGGTGTCGATCTTCAGAGCTCGAATCAGGAAGATAAGGCGGCAGATCAGCTCGTTGCGCGATATGTCGCTCATGCGATGGTTGTTGTAGTTGAGCGCGAAATCGCGTTCAAGACCGAGCACGCGCGCCTGTTCGGCGACCTCGCGTTCGTTGCGCAGAACGTTTTCGCCGACGGTGCCGGGCTCGCCGACGTCGTCGCCCATATCGTCGTTGGTCGCGCGGATCATGTACCCGGTGTAGCCTTCGCCGATTAGTTTCGCGACGGTGCCGGCGCAGAACAACGCAATGTCGTCGGAGTGCGGTTGAATGGCCGCCAGCACTTTGCCTTCGTGCGGCCTCCCCGTCTGCGCGCGTTCGAGCAGCGGCGGCGCAGACCTCTGCTGCGAACGCGCCAGCTTCGTCAGCGAGAAACCAGCAATGATCCCGGCGAACAGTTCACGTCGTCGCATGATGCAACATTACATAGCAGTGGGGACGCCGCGGTCAAGCGCAGGGTGCCTTATTCTGGAATATCCGATGCTTCATAAAATCGCGTCCTCAACGATTCTGCTGTTCTTCTCTCTTATCTCCGCTGGGCAAGCTGCCGAGCGCGTTGAATGCCCGGCGATAGCCGACAACTGGGTGCAAACGCCGCCCTGGAACCCGCATGCCCGCGAGTCCCTCAACCACGGCACGGACGCGGATCTGATCATCAGCGGCCGCAACAGCTACGCGCTGCTTTCGTTCGACATGTCGCGAGCGAAGGGATTGCGCATCGAGCGCGCCACATTGCGCGTTCACCGCAAGGCCGATCCGGTTCCGCTGACGGTAGTCGGCATATCCACCATCAGCGGTTCTGGCGCGTGGCTCGAAAACGAGGCGAACTATTTTCTGGCAAAGTCCGGCCGGCCATGGTCGTACAGCGGCTCAGACCTCGCCGACATCACATTCGGACTGGGAGGCAGTCTCTACGCTTATTTGAAGGCGCGGCCCGTCGAGGGCGATTGGTATGAGATCGACGTTCCTCCGCAGATCGCCACCGCGCTCGCCATCGGCGACCAGTTCGGCCTGCTGCTGACCGACGAAAAAGGACAAACCCGCACGCGTCATTTGATCGGTAGCCGCGAGAGTTCCTCGCCGCCGGTACTCGTTGTGGAAGGCTCGAAGGCGGCCGTCCCCCCTGGTGCCGTGCATGCGTTGGCACCGCAAAGTGCGAAAGCGTTGGGCCGCACCTCGCTGCGGCCGGGCAGTGCGATTCTACGCTTCGGCGAGCCTCACGCCGCGCATTACGAAGTGCGCTATTCCGTATCGCCCATTCGCGCCAGTAACTTCGACACCGCATCGCCGGTAGCGCGCTGGATGCTCGATCCGCTCGCGCCAAAACCAACTCCGATGACGACCTCGAACTCGCTGCACGGGGAGGCCAACGCCGTCGTTGAAGACTTACAACCCGGCAAAACTTATTATTTCGCGGCGCGTGCGGTCAGCGCGACCGGCGAATCCGGCCCCGTCAGCGCACTCGGGCGCGTGCGCGCATTCGAACGCACGTGGCCTACACTGCCGCCCGCGCCCGCCGTCGCGCCCTCCAGAGACGTGGAGTCCGCCGGACCCGTCAAGATATGGTCGTTCCCCGAGCTGCACAAGGTGAATCCGCAAACCGGAGAAATGCTCGAAAAGGGCACCATCTGGACCGGCGGCGTCAATCTCAGCGGCGCACGCAATGAGTTCGTGGCCTTCCAGGTCGCCGTCGAGAGCGACACGCCGCTCAAGGACATTGCGGTGACCGTCGATAAACCGCTCTTTGCCGAATGCGCGTTGCCCGGCATTTTCCGAAAGACGGGAGCCGTGCAACTCTACCGCGAGTGGATGGTGCCCGACGACAAGGATGCGAGCGCGACTCGCCCGTGGTATCCGGACCCGCTGATTCCACTCGACGGCGCGTTCGACCTGCCCGCGGCCGATAACGCGGTTCCTAACCAGCGCGTACAGCCTGTGTTCGTCGACATTTATATTCCGCACGACGCCGCGCCGGGCATCCATCGCGGCTCTATCGGCGTGCGCGCGTCCGGGCGATTGCTGCGCACGATTCCTGTCCAGGTGAAAGTGCTCCCCTTCGCGCTGCCCGACAATCTGAACTTTATCGTGGACCTCAACGCCTATAGCGGCGTGAACGGCGGCTACGATATCCGCCGCGGCACGCCGGAGTACCGCAAGCTACTGCAGGAGTATCACCGGCTCGCACATTTGAACCGCGCCAATCTCGACGTGCTCGGCTACTCTCATTCCGGAACCACGGAGCCTGACCAGACGCCGCCGCTCACGGGCGAAGGCGCCGACACCACCGTCGCGAGTTGGAAGGACTGGGACGCGCATTTCGGTCCGTTGGTCTCCGGTTCCGCGTTCGCCGACCTGCCGCGTGCGTCTGTTCCGGTGCCCATCATCTATCTCGCGCTATTTGAAAACTGGCCCGGCGACCTGCGAAAGGTGTATAAGTACAACATCCCGGAGCATCCGAGCACAAAGCAGGAATACCAGCAGCTCATCACGCGCCACGCTCTCGAATCCGGACCCATCGAGGATGGCTTCCCGCGCGCGTATCAGGACCGCTTCTCCGCGGTGGCGCGCCAGTTCGCCGAGCACATTCGCGCGAATCACTGGACGCGCAGCAAGTACCAGATCTTCTTCAACGACAAGTATTACTACAAAGATCCGACGCGCAGCCCCTTTACAACGGGCGTCTCCTGGTGGCTGCTCGACGAGCCCAATCACCACGATGACTACCGCGCGCTGAGCTTTTTTGGCTGGTTGGGCAAGCGCTGGCTCAAAGACTATCCCGATGTGCCCATGGTGTTTCGCGCCGATATCAGCTACGTGGAGTACATACGCGACCAGCTTCAAGGCCAGCTCGACATCGACTGCACCAGCCAGCATTTCTTCAGCAAAAATCGTTATCTGATGGATAACCGCAATCGCTTCGGCCGCAGCTATTGGAACTACGCGGGCACCAATCACCCGCGCGATACCAACGTGAGCATGCGCGCGTGGTGCTGGCGCGCATGGAGCGGCGGCGCGGATGGCATTGTGCCGTGGAACACCGTGCGAGGCATGGAAGCCTGGAACCGCGCCGAACCGCTCACGGTTTTCTATGTCGGCAAGAAGTTCGGCGTCAACAGGCCGTTCGGCTGTCTGCGCTTGAAAGCTTATCGTCGCGGCGAGCAGGACATGGAGTATCTGGCGATGCTGTCCCACAAAAAGAACTGGGACCGTGAAGCGGTGCAGCACGCCGTCATTGGGGCGCTGAATCTCTCGGAGAGCGTAAACCGGAAGGATGAAGGAGACGCCGGAGACATTCATTTCAAGGACGTCGACGACGCGCAGCTCGATCAGCTCCGGCTGCGCGTTGCGGCGGAGCTTGCGCGATAGGACTTGTCGTGATTGTGGGGCAGGTCTCCAGACCTGCTGCGGGCGTCCACGCCCGCATGTCCGGATTTGAGCTATTCCCGCAGAGCCGGACCTGGAGGTCCGGCGCAGGCGTGGACGCCTGCCCCACAATAACGGCAGTAGAATCCTAGAGTGATTCGGTTTCTG
>JAICMB010000202.1 GCA_025929455.1 Bryobacteraceae bacterium
ATGTCCACTACCGCCGCTCCCGGCATGTGCGCGTTGTACATCGATGCGGGTGCCAGCGCCGCGCCGATGCCCGCCACTACCAGAGCGAACGCCGACGGAAAATTGTCCGTTTCGTGCACCACCACGGGACTGAACTGGCTCGCTGCGCACGCCGCGATGAGGAGATCGTAATAGGTCGGTGCAATGCGCCGCTGCGGCAGAATCCATCGCTCGCTCGCCAGTTCCTGCAACGTGACACGCTGCCGCGCGGCCATGGCATGCCCCGCCGGCAGCACTGCCACGACGCCGTCGTTCCAAATCGGTGCAGTGAGCAGTCCCGCCTCGTCAAGCGGCGGCGTCATGAATCCGACGTCGATGATGCCGTGACGCAACTCGTGGCTCTGCTCTTCGGGCAGAAGCTCCCTCAGTTTGAAATCGACGCGCGGGAACTCACGCCGGAACGCAGGCAAAATCGCCGGCAAGACGCTGTGGACTGGAATCAGGCCGGCGCCGATCGTCAGAGTCCCGCAGTCCTTGCCATCCGCCCGCCGCACCGCGCGTACTGCGCGATCGACCTGCTCTACACAGGCGCGCGCTTCGCCCAGAAAAACCCTGCCCGCATAAGTCAGCTCCACCGAGCGGCTGGTGCGGTTGAGCAGGCGCACGCCTAGCTCCTCTTCTAGCTGACGGATTTGATGGCTTAGAGGCGGTTGCGCGATATCGAGCCGTTCGGCTGCGCGCGTGAAGTTCAGTTCTTCTGCAACTGCTATGAAATACCGGAGATGGCGAAGTTCCATCTATTTGGAAAGCCTGAAAAGGGGGAAGCCTGCCGGGCGCTTGCCACGACCGGCAGGCCAACTTCGCGGACGGTGCCTGACCACGAAGTTTCGTCGGTTGTTATACGCAGTATATATCAGAAAGTGCTATTTCGATACTCGAAAAGAATAAATTATTATAGATCGGCACGGGCCTACCGCGACTCGTCCACAACCTCCAGCGCGTTGATACACGCATAGTTCCTCACCGGAATAAAGCTGATGTTCAGCTTGCCTTGCGCGGTCGGCTCGATGCCGTGGAAGACTTTGACGAGCGGCCGGTTACTGCCGCCCGCTTCGCGAAAAATATCGAAATTCTTGGTGAGCGTGGTGCCGTTGCACAGAATGTCGAACAGCCGGCTTCCCGCGCCTCCGCCGCCGGGCTGCCCGGGTCCGAACCAGGACTCCGCAGTGTGGAGTACCACGGCATAACGCCCGCGCGCGACCGGAATGCTGTAACTGACGTTGCCGAACCGCTCGCCCGCATACAGCTCGGGATCGTCGCCGCCGGCCACTGTGCGCGGCCGTGTCACCAGCATGCCGCCCTTTGCAAAACGGTCCGGTTCCCAGAACACGCCGTCGTGCGCGATATAGGAACTGTCGCGCTCCACCAGCCGGATCGGACGCATGCGCCCCGGGGCGCCGGGCGTAATTTCAATCCCCGAAACCTGCGGCAGCGCAATATTCGGCGTGAAGTTCAGGTGGAGCTTGCCATCCGGCGCCGGCGAAATGTCGCGAAACACCTTCACATCGGCTGTAGCTGAGCCCGCGTCGGCGATTATATCGAAGCTCTCCAGCAGCGGCCGGCCGTTCGCCGTCACGCCGAAAATGCGGCTGGTCTCGCCGCCCCCAACCATATTGGAATCGCCATAGAACATCTCGGCGAAGTAGAGGCGCAGCTCATATACTCCCGGCCGCAGCGGAATATCGTATCCAAAAGCGCCTTCGCGGCGGCTCAAAAAGAGACGCGGGTCGCGGGTACCGGCTACACGCCGGTCGTGTGACGAGCCGGCCGTACCGCCATGAAAGTAGCGATCGCCCTGCCACAAGTGACCGAACGCGTCCGTATACGAGGTGTTCGCGACGCCCGCGAGGATGCGCACGGCTCCGTTTTCAGCGGCAACGGGCGCCCCCTGCGAAGGTAGCGGTACAAGTGCCGGCGCCGGGGTGTGGCGCCATGCGGCATAACCGAGCGCGGCCGTTACCAGCACCGCCGCGCCGGTAAGCAGCCACATGCCGCGAAACCCCCGGCGCACGAGTTCAAATTCCAGCGGAGCTGTAGGGACCGGCTGCGGGCCGACAGCGGCCGGCGGAGTGGCAGGTTCAACCGTGGTGAGTGCGGTCTGCGCATGTTCTGCCGGGAGCGCCGGGTTCGGCACAAACCGCGGCGAATATTGCCCGGAAGGAATTTCGATGTGAATGGCGTGTCCGGCGCCCTGACCTTCGTAGAACTCCCGCAGCCGTTTTCTTAGGCGGTGCGCTTCCACACGCACAATCGAATCGCGCTTCTGGTCGAAACTCGCCGGGCGGCCTAGCGCCTCGATCGCGATGTTGTACTCCTTGATCGCGTTCGACTGCCCCTCAAAATATTTCCCACAGACATATATAAGGACCTGCGCCAAGCCGGGAGCGCGCGCGAACAACCCGGAGGCGAGCAGGGCTTCTAATTCCGCCCGCTGAGCCTCAAAATCTGCGGCAATAGGCATGTTTCCCCAAGCAGTTACTTTCGTTGGAGTATACCGGAATCGGCGAGAGCCCGCAACCGGAGCGTCCGTATTCAGTAACGGCTCGCCAAGGACGGTAACGAATGCGTTAACGCAACTGAAATAAAAAGACTTACTGCGTTAACTCTATCCGGCGTTGACCTGTTAACCCCATTAGCCTCCCGCGAGAGGGTAATAGATTTGTATTATCAACAAAAGCCTTTGCTACGCGCGCACAACTTCCCTGCACCCCAAACGGACTATACCGTTGTGCGCCTCCGCTGCATTCTGTTCTACGAAACGAAATCAGGAAGGGTAAGGTATGCCAACACTCGCAAAAACACTCCGTGTCGCGTCGCTGGCCTTATGGTGTCTGACGGTGGCGGCGCCGCTCGGTTTCGCGCAGTCGATTACGGGTACGTTGACGGGGACGGTCGGGGATGCGTCGGGCGCCGTGGTTCCGGGCGCCAATGTATCACTTATCAATGAGGGATCGGGTGACGAGCGCAAGACGGTCACGAACTCCGATGGGTACTTTACGATCGCGGCGGTGCCGGCCGGCACTTACACGCTGCGCATTGAGGCGCCCGGGTTCCAGAAGTACGAGAGCAAGGGCGTGGCCTTCAACGGCTCCGATAAGCGCAACGTCAACGCCGTGATGCAGGTCGGGACGGCGGCGCAGTCGGTCGAGGTCGTTTCGGCGGTCGACATCATCACGCCCGTAGACTCCGGCGAGAAGGCCTCCACGCTCAACACCCGCGAGTTGCAGGACTTCTCCGTAGTCGGCCGCAGCGCGGCGGAGTTTATCAAGATTCTGCCGGGCATGGGCATTGCGGGCACCGGCGTCGAAAACCGGTCGAATTTTACAGGTGAAGTGATCGGCATCAACGGCAATGGCGACGCCGGAAGCCAGAGCGCCCTAAACGGCGCCTATAACGTTAACGGCCTGCCCACCAATTCGCTGGACATCACGGCCGACGGTGCGCACGTCTCCGATCCGGGCTGCAATTGCGCCACGCCCGTCAATCCGAATACCGACATGATCCAGGAAATGAAAGTCATGACGTCGAATTTCAGCGCGGAGAACTCCAAAGGTCCGGCAGTTATCAACACCATCGCGAAGGCCGGCACGCGCGACTTCCACGGAGAAGGCTATTTCTATGCACGCGATTACTCGTTGAACGCGAACGACTGGATCAACAATCGCCTGAACGTGCCCCAACCGAAGAACAAGTACTTCTTCCCGGGCGGAAATATCGGCGGTCCGGTGCTGGTTCCCGGAACAAACTTCAACAAGAACCGCGACAAGCTGTTCTTCTTTACCGGATTCGAATATTATTTGCAGTCGCTCGATACCGGCATCGTCAACGCAACTGTTCCGACGCCCGGAATGCTCGACGGCAATTTCAGTCCCGCGGAGTTGGCAAAACTAGGCACCATCGACGCTTCCGGCGGCGCGCCGAAACAGCTGAATAGCGCGTTGTACCCGAATGGCATTATTCCAAAGTCGCAAATTGATTCGAGCGGCCTGGCGCTGTTGAAGTTGCTACCGCAACCGAACGTCGATCCTAATCTGACGGGCGGTTACAATTTCGTGAAGGCCGTCGATTTCGACCAGAATTCGTGGCAGTGGATGAGCCGCGTGGATTACTCCATCAGCGATAACACCAAGCTGTTCGTTCGCTACAACCTGCAGAAGGAAAAGCAGCTGTTCCCCGTCGGCTTATGGTGGCGCAACGCGAACCAGGTCCCATATCCGACTCCAGTGGTGGGTAACAATCAGAGCCAGTCGGTATCGGCGGACCTCACGCACGTGTTCAGCCCGACACTGACCAACGAGTTTGTATTCGGATATACCTACATCGATTTCCCAAACGTTTTCGAGGACCCGAGCAAGGTAGACCGCACCAAAGTTGGATATAACAACCCGGGCCTGTTCCATAACGGCGTGACGCAGATTCCACAATTGTCGGGCGGAGGCGAGATCGCGACCATGCTGAACCCGGGCGGTTTCGAAGCAGGGGGAAGTAAAGGCCTTTTCGCGGACAAATACCTGCCGACCTTTTCCGATAACCTTTCAAAGGTGTGGGGGACGCACACGCTGAAGTTCGGCGCGTACTACGAATATGTGATCAACAACCAGCCTGCCAACACCAATTCAAACGGAGCTATTACAGAGAATGCGGCGGCGGGCAGCAATACTATCGGGAACCAGTACGCAGACCTGCTCACCGGTCGTACGAGCTCGTATTCGGAGACAAACTACAGCAACCTGCATAACGAGGCGTACAATACGCTCGAGTTTTTCGTACAGGACAACTGGAAGGTCACGAGGCGCGTGACGCTCGAGTTGGGTATCCGCATATCGCATTTTGGACAGTGGTATGACCGGCTGGGAAACGGTTTCGCCGTCTGGGATCCATCGTTGTACAACGCTGCGGATACCGCTACGGGCGACTACACGGGTTTTACCTGGCACAAGAAGAACTCCAAGATCCCGCTATCCGGATTTAGTTCTCCCGCGCTTTTGTTCGGACCCCGATTCGGCGTCGCTTATGACATCTTTGGTTCTGGCAAGACAGTCTTGCGAGGCGGCTGGGGGCGCTTCTACTACCACAACTCGCAGTTCACAACCGGGTTAGATGTCTCTGCCGGTCAACAGAACGTAACACTGAACAATTTGAACTTAGCCGACATTCCGAATCAGGTAAACTTCGTTGGCGGTGTTTCAGCAGCAGGCGTAGACCCGAACGATGACAAGACCCCCTACAGCGATAGTTACAGCTTTACGATTTCGCAGCGCGTGCCGGGAGCGAGTCTGTTGGAGGTTTCCTACGTCGGAAACCAGAGCCACGATCTACTTAATACGGGAAATCTTGGCACCAACGTCAATGCCGTGCCGTATGGCGCTTTATTCGGCATCTCGAACCCGTCCGGGCTGAGCTCGGGCGCGTATAGCGCGTACCGTCCATTTCAGATCTACGGCGACCTGGGCATCGTGCAACACAACCTCTACCAGAACTATAATTCGTTGCAGATTACCTGGGCCAAGCAGCGCGGTCACTGGGATATCCAGGCCAACTACACGTACGGCAAGAACCTCGGTATCGTTGGCGGCGATCAGCTAAATCTCAATAACGACTACGGCCCGCTCGCGAACGACCGGCGTCACATTTTCAACGCCGCGTATTCGGTCGAGTTCGGGAATCCGGTGAAGAACAACAAATTCGCGGCCGCGGCGGTGAACGGCTGGCAGGTTTCGGGCATTACGCAGTGGCAGAGCGGAATCAACTTAGCCGCTAACACCGGGAATAACTTCAACCTCAATGCGAACAATTTTGCAGTGAACGGCAATGCCATCAACGCGCGTTATATCAACGGAACGGATTCCGTGCCACTGCAGCCGATACTGACGTGTAATCCCACCGCGAACCTCGCCGCTCATCAGTTTGTGAATGCGAACTGCTTCGCGCTGCCCACCACGCCCGGAGGCAATGGGCCCATCGTGCTGCCGGAAATATTCGGACCGGCCTACTTCGACACCGACCTGTCACTGTTCAAGAACTTCAAGATCGGTGAGTCGAAGAAGCTGCAGTTCCGCTTCTCAGCTTACAATTTCCTCAATCACGCGCTGTGGAGCTTCCGGGGCGCCGGCAACAACCTGAATTTGATCTTCGATCCCGACACGGGCAAGGTCTCTAACCCCAACTTCGGCGTCACGACCGATAAACTGGGCCACCGCATCGTTCAGCTCGCCGTGAAGTTCTACTTCTAGGCGCTATCTGTGGGGCAGGCGTTCTTGCCGCCTGCCCTTTGACCCGC
>JAICMB010000517.1 GCA_025929455.1 Bryobacteraceae bacterium
CGAACGGGCAATGAAACGTCCCGTGATCGCAGCGCAGCCGACGATATCCCGAACCGACGGGTGGAGCGATTACGCGCTGCTCGATTCCGGTGAGGGGAAGAAGCTCGAGCGCTATGGCCGGTTCACGGTCGTGCGGCCGGAGCCGCAGTGCCTCTGGCGCCCTCGCCTACCGCAGGCCGAGTGGGCGAAGGCCGATGCGGTGTTCGATCCTTCGGACGAGGACGACGCAGGCACCTGGCGGATCCTGGCTGCCGGCCCCACCACCAGCATCCGCGAAGAGCCTTACCAGGCCGACGTGATCCGGCGCTATGGAGTGCGCGCGGTCATCGGCAAGGGCGGCATGGGCAAGAAGACCAGCGACGCGCTGAAAGAGTTCGGCGCCGTCTACCTCAACGGAATCGGCGGCGCGGCGCAATACTATGCGCGCACTGTCAGGGAAGTAGTAGACGTGAATTGGATGGAGTTCGGCATCCCGGAAGCCATGTGGCACATCCGGGTACAGAATTTCGCCGCCATCGTCACGATGGATGCGCACGGCAACAGCCTGCATCGCGATATCGAAGAACAAACCGGCGAGGCGTTAGCTGCTCTGCAAGACGTTTAGACCTCAGACAAATGAATACATCTCTGGATAAAGGCAAGATCAAGATCCTGCTGCTCGAAGGCGTGCACGCATCGGCAGTAGAGAGTTTCCGGGCGGATGGCTACACCAATATCGAGCGCCACACCGTCTCTCTCACCGGCGAGAAGTTGTACGAAGCCGTGCGCGACGCCTACTTCATCGGCATCCGCTCGGCGAGCCGCCTGGATGCGGAATTCTTCAAGCACGCTCCCCGGCTCATGGCCATAGGATGTTTCTGCATCGGCACCAATCAGGTGGATCTGGACGCGGCCGAAGATCGCGGCATCCCGGTGTTCAATGCGCCGTTCTCCAACACCCGCAGCGTCGCCGAACTGGTGCTGGCGGAGACCGTCATGTTGATGCGCGGCATCCCGCAGCGTAGCGCGGCCGCGCATCGCGGCGAGTGGATCAAGACGGCCGAAGGATCGAACGAGGTTCGCGGCAAGACTCTGGGAATAGTGGGCTATGGACACATCGGCACCCAGGTTGGCGTGCTCGCCGAATCGCTCGGGATGCACGTGGTGTTCTACGATATCGAAGGCAGACTGGCGCTCGGCAACGCCCGGCAGATCTCTACTTTGGACGCGCTGCTCGAAACCGCGGACGTCGTGACCCTGCACGTGCCGGAGACCCCGGGCACGCGGAATATGATCGCAGCTCCGCAGCTTGCGCGCATGAAGCCCGGAAGCAAGCTGATCAACGCCTCACGCGGCACTGTCGTCGATATTCCGGCGCTCGCCGAAGCCCTCGCCGCCGGCCGCCTCGCCGGCGCCGCCATGGACGTGTTCCCGGTCGAACCCAAGGGCGCGGGCCAGCCCTTCGAATCGCCGCTCCGCGGAATGTACAACGTACTGCTGACGCCGCACATCGGCGGAAGCACGTCCGAAGCCCAGCAGAACATCGGCGTGGAGGTGGCGGGCAAGTTGATCAAGTACAGCAACAACGGTTCC
This sequence comes from Bryobacteraceae bacterium, assembly GCA_025929455.1. The sequence continues at coordinate 1,573 of JAICMB010000517.1, forward strand.
ACCGTCGGCGCCGTAAATTTTCCTGAAGTATCCTTGCCGGAGCATCCCGGCAAGCACCGCCTGCTGCATATTCATCGCAATCAGCCGGGCGTGCTCTCCGCCATCAACAGCGTCTTCAGCAGCCTGCAGATCAACATTTCGGCGGAGCGCCTGAATACGGACGTGCGCATCGGCTACGTGGTGTTGGATGTGGAGACTGGCGAACTCGAGAACGAGCACGATTTGAAGCGGCGGCTCGACGAAGTGCCCGGCACCATCCGTACGCGAATCCTTTACTGACGTTGCGAAGTTCGGCCGGGGGTTGGTAGACTGAAGCTTCTTCGGCCAGGTAGCTCAGCTGGTAGAGCAACGGACTGAAAATCCGTGTGTCGGCGGTTCGATCCCGTCCCTGGCCACCACCCTACCCTATTCAATTTAAGCGCCTTACCGTTTAGTTTTCCGGCGTGCACCACCAGAAAAACGGACTGCATCGTCTCCGTTAGCCGATTCTGCCGCCCCTTCGACCACTTCGCGTAATGCTTCCGGACGATGGCCGCGCTGTTGCCTAAAACCTCGGCCACGTCCTCATACGTCCATCCCTGGTCGAGTAATTCCGTGGCGAGGGTATGGCGGTGCGCGTGCGGCACATCCGCGGCCGTGAATACTGCTGTGAGCGTGCGCGCCGCCGCGCGGACCATCTAGTCCTCGGCACCGTTGCCGCTCCAAAAATAATAGCCATTGTTGCCGCCGCGGGGGTACCGGCAGGACGTCGAGCGCCGCCTGGAACTCGGGGTGTACGGGCAACCAGACGCAGTGGCGGCCTTCATGGTGCACGTTGGTCTGACCGGCCCGTACGCCATCTCTGGAGAGCATGGCTACATCAGCGAGGCGGAGGGCGGTAACGCAGCAGCGAGATCGTGGCGCGCGCTCGTAGCCGCTCGAAAGGCCCGCGACCAATGCCATCGCACGCCGCCAGGATGCGCATGATTTCTTCGCGTGTGTACGGCACTACCTCGGAGGGCTTCAAATTCTTTGGTTTCGCCACCCCGGCCGCGGGGCCTTCCTCGATCCACTTGCGCACATTACAGAAATTGAAAACTACCGGACGATCTCTAGCTCTTTCAGCCAGGTCACGTTACTCATCTTGCGGGACGCGCGGTTGGTGTTGGTATCCTCAACTTCGATTTCATCCGTACTCCGGAGTCCGCGCGACGGGATCAGTGCCCCGAAAAAGGCGAGAACCCGCCGGTACTTCGTGCGGGTGGCCTTGGCCGTCTGCCTGCTCGTCGTTAAAAGCCTTTATCGCCTCTCCTATCGGTTTCGGTTGCCTAGCACCCGGCGCTTCCAACTTGGCCAAGCGGAGTCCCGCGCGCCCAGTCACGAGTGCCGACAGAACGGCGGTATCGCTTGCCATTCAGTTCGCCATCGCACCAGATGGGGCAGGTGCACTTTGTGTACGCGGCACCCTCTCGCGGTGAGGGCACTTCTGAAGGTGCCTGCGATATAGGGTTAGCATGTGATTTCGCTCGGGTACAGGAACACGGGGAGGGGATGGTGCTCGATAATGTTCGTAGACCGTTCGCCGCTCCATTCGGCCTTTAGTTTAGGGCCGGATCGAGGTGCCCACCTCGTACCGGCCTGCTCCACCGACGCCGGTACTCCCTGACCTGCCCCCGTTTTCTCTACCAAACAGAACTAGAAATTCTCTGGGTTGATGATACTACTGTCGCAGTCCGGAGGCTTCCCTTCACACCTCCCCTTCGCCCTCATC
>JAICMB010000838.1 GCA_025929455.1 Bryobacteraceae bacterium
CGGTGGCAATGCCGTGCGCGCGATTGTGGCGCTACCCGCGATTACAGGATCGTGGCGCGAAGTGGGCGGCGGCTTTGTGCTGTCTACCTCGCAGGCGTTTCAGTTCGACCGCACCGCGCTCGAGCAGCCCAGCCTGCAACAGATCGCGCTCGGCCGCGAAGCACGCATCGTCAACATGACCGAATTGGGAAAGGCACTGACCACTCTCGACGCGCCGCCCGTTCATGCCCTGGTCGTCTACAATTCCAACCCCGCTGCGATCGCGCCGAACCAGAATCGCGTAATTGCCGGACTGCGGCGGGAAGATCTGTTCACGGTGGTGCTCGAACAGTTCCAGACCGACACCGCCGATTACGCCGACGTGCTGCTGCCCGTAACTACCTTTCTCGAACACACCGATTTGTATCTCTCGTACGGCCACTACTACGTGCAACTCGCACGGCCGGTGCTGCCCGCGCCCGGTGAGACCAGGAGCAACGGCGAGATCTTCCGTTTGCTCGCCGCGCGCATGGGCTTCGAGGAGCCGTGCTTCCGCGAGAGCGACGACGACATGATCCGCGCGCTGCTCGCTTCGGGCCACCCATTTCTGGAAAGCATCACGTTGGAGCGCCTGGATCGCGAGCATTTTGTGCGCCTGAATGTTGCGCCCAAAGGGCAGCCCTTCCTGCCGTTCGCCAACGGCGGCTTCGGAACGCCGTCCGGGAAATGCGAACTGGGGGCCGAAACGCTGAACTACGCGCCGCCCGCCGAGTCGCGCCTCGGCGCGGAGGCGCTGCGGCGCCGGTATCCGCTTGAAATGGTCGCGTCGAAGAACGACGACAGCATGAACTCGACTTTCGGCAACCGTTCCATCGTGGATGCGCAGACGTCCGTGCTGCACATGCACGCCGCTGACGCCGAACCACGCCGCATAGCGACTGGCGACATTGTGCGTATGTTCAACGATCGCGGGAGTCTCGTTTTGCGCGCGCAAGTTGACGCTACGGTGCGGCAAGGCGTGGTGCGCCCGCCCTCGACACGGTGGCGCAAAGCTGCGTCCGACGGTCGCAATGTCAACGTGCTCACCTCCGACGCGCTCAGCGATATCGGGGGCGGACCGGTGTTCTACAGTTGCCTCGTAGAGGTCGAGAAGTGCGGCGATTAACCGCCGCGCTTGCGCTCGCATCCATCGCGCTGCTTGGTTCCACCGCTTGCAAACGCAAGCCGCCGGCTAGCACCGCGGCAGGTCCCGCCGTCATGGCCGGAATGGCGGACCCGAACGTCGCGCCGCAACTGCTGAGCGGCTTCTACGATGTCGAAGGCAATGCGTGGCGCTGGACCGCGGGCAAGTTCGTTATCTCGCTACGCACGCCCACTGGCGCGGCGCAAAACGGCGCGACACTCGTGCTCGACGGCGCCCTGCCCAGCACGGAGTTTCAGCAGACCGGCGCGTTGACGCTCACCGCCACCGTCAACGGCGATGCCCTGCCGCCGCAGCACTTCACCCAGGCCGGTGACGTTACGTACTCGCGTGACGTGTCCGCCGCGGCATTGCAGAAGAGCCCCGTCACGGTCGTGTTCAC
>JAICMB010000593.1 GCA_025929455.1 Bryobacteraceae bacterium
AGCCGCCGAAAGAGGCGGGGCCGGTGGCGATGCATTGATCGCGCGTGCGTAGGGCAGCCAGCAAGACTGGCCTCCCCACGGGACAATAGCACCATCGCAGCATCCTGGCGGAATCCGGTTAAAGACAAACTGCTCGCGGGCGAGCCGGTGCTGGCGGGCACCGTCACGGTGAATAGTCCCGACGTAGCGGCGCACATGGCGCGTATGGGGTTTGACTTTCTGTGGATCGAGATGGAGCATTCGCCGATCACGCTCGAAACGTTGCGCAATATGGTGCTGGCCACGCGCGGGCTGCCGGCGATTCCGTTCGCGCGCGTGCCCGTGAATGAAATCTGGACCGCCAAGCGCGTGCTCGACATGGGCGTGCACGGGGTCATTTTCCCGTTCACGAGCACGCCGGAGTTGGCGCGGCAGGCCGCGGACGCGTGCCGCTATCCTCCACTGGGGCGGCGCGGCTGCGGGCCGGGACTCGCGAGCTTCTGCTGGCCGGACGAGACCGGCTATCACGATTCCGCCGACGAAAACATCGTGACCGTTGCGATCATCGAAGAGTCGCGCGCGGTGGACCGCATTGATGAAATTGCGGCGGTGCCGGGCGTCGACGTGCTGTTCATCGGGACTAGCGATCTGTCGTTTTCGCTCGGTTTGCGCGGCCGTCAGGAGGAGCCGCTGCTGCGCGAAGCCATCGCGAGGGTCGCGGCAGCCGGCAAGCGGCACGGCAAAGCGCTGGGCCGGCCCGCGGCTACGCCTGACAAAATCGCGCGGTGCCGCGAAGAGGGCTTCTTGCTGTTTCAAACCATGACCGACATCGGCCTCATGACCGCCGGCGCGAAACAGCTTTTCAGCGGCGTAAAAGCGCTCGGCGCCGCCGGCGATATCTGATTATTTGTGAGTGCTGAGTTGCTTTAACTCGGCGTCGATCAGCGGTTTCACCGCGGCGACGTCGAAGGGGCCGTTGTAGCGTTTGCCGTCGATGAAGAAGGTCGGCGTTCCCATCACATTCGCCTGATCGCCATCGCGGACGTCGCGCGCGACGACCTCTTTTGTATGCGTGGAGTCCAGGTCAGCGGTGAAGCGCTGCATGTCGAGACCAAGCTCGCGCGCCCAGGCCAGCATGTTGTCGCGCGACAACTGGCGCGCGTTGGCGAACAGCTTGTCGTGCATGGGCCAGAATTTACCTTGGGCGGCGGCGGCAACAGAGGCTTGCGCGGCGAGGCGCGCGTGTGGATGATTCGGCAGCGGGAACTGCTTAAAGACGAGCTTCACGTCATTCCGATAATCCTTCTGCAGTGCCAGCGCCTGCGGGGCGGCGATGCGACAGTAGGGGCACTCGAAGTCGGAAAACTCGACGATCGTAACGCGCGCGTTGGCGGGTCCGGTGACCGGAGCGCCCGAAATAGACAGGCTGATCGGGTCTTCGAGCAGCGGCGGGGCGGCGTGACTCGCGAGAGGAGATGCCGCAACAGCCTTCAATATCTGCTCGCGGGTTTTCCCTTCGCGGGCGCTGCGGAGGACGATGTTGGACAGGCCTCGGCTGATCGCGCAGGCGGGATCTTTCTCGCGGCACTCCGCCATCTTCATATCGCACCCGCACGTGCAGCCCTGCTCGCGAAGAATGGACAGTGCCAGCGTTTTCTGTGCGGGCGTTAGGCCGGAGAAATCGAGGCCTGGCAATGCCGCCGCCGTTTTCCAGGCGTCCGCTGAGGCCGGCTGCGCGAACGACACCGCGGCGAGCGCGGCACAAACCAGCACCGCTCGAAAAAACGAAGCCATAATCTTTATTGTAAGCGCTGCCCTCTCGTTAACTCGTAGCCGAGAAAGCTCTTTATGTCGCGTTCGTTGATGTGCGGCTCGCCGGTCGCGACGTTGTTGAGGCGGCCCGCTTTCATCCACGAGTCGAGGCGATCGACTAGCGTGTAGAGGTGGTCGAAGGAATCGACGGTGAATAGCAGCGGCTGGAAATGGTCGATTTCAAAGGACTGGTTGACCATCCATTCCAACTGCGCCGGATAGCGCTGCACCTCGGGCGATTCGATCGCGTGGGCGATTTCGCCGTAGGAACTTAGCAATCCGCTGCCGTAAACCTTCAGGCCGGCGCGGCCGCGCATGAGCCCGAACTCGACGGTGAACCAGAAGAACCGCGCCATGGCCTTGACGATGCTGGTCAACCGCTGCACGCGCTCGCGTTCGTCGCGGATGCCGGTGACCATTTGCGCGGCGGTGTGCGCGCAATCGCCGAACCGCACCAGCGTTTCTGCGAAGTGCCGGTCGGTATGCATGGGTACGTGGCCGGCGATGTCGTGAAAGATGTCGGGCTCCGGAAGATAGTCGAGGCGGTCGGAGCGGCGGATCGTAACGGTCGTCGGAAATTCGCGATTGCGCAGCGCATCAAAGAACAGAAATGCCGGAACGTAGCCGCTGACGGGCTTCGCGCGGAATCCAGTGAGCGGTCTGAGGAATTTATTGACGTCTGCCAGGCGGGGTACGCGGTCGTGATTCAGGCAGAGCGATGCGATGCCGTGGAGGAAATGCTCGTTGGCGAACTGCTGCCAGCGGGGCGCCATGCGCGAGTACAGCCGCCGCCAAGCCTCGTGGTTCTCGTCCGAATACAGTTCGTACGGCTGGCGGATGTACAGTTCGCCGTGCGAGCGGGCAGCTTCAATGAACGGGGCGTCGCCCGTCGTCAAGCCGGTCGCGGCGGCGTCCAGTATGGCGTTCGGCATATAGCGCCTCCCGGATATATGATACGCCGGATCGAGTTCTGGTTACACCACTGGAGTGTGGTGTTCCGTCGCAACGGATTGATTCGGTGGCGCTTTGGCGTAATTGGGGAAAGTTTGTAATCGTGTGACCGTAGGGCAGGGTCGGCCCTGCGGGGCAATCGTGCGGTGGCGGACGAAGCGGGTGTGGACACCCGCT
>JAICMB010000788.1 GCA_025929455.1 Bryobacteraceae bacterium
AGCAACCGTAGGGCGGCCGGTCGGTTTTCGCCGGCGGCCCAATCCGTCAGCCACCATCGTTGCGCCCGCCGATCGCTCGCCGCGACTACGACCCTGCTTGCGCCGGAGAACTCTGCGCGTTCTCGGGCGAACGCTCCGGCAATCCGGAATCCCGCTGCGTTTGAGATCGCGCAGTCGTTGCTGCCGCCGCGATAAACGAAGCCACCCCCAGCGCCAGTCCCGCCCAGAACACCGTCCAATGAAACGGGTTGGGATAGCCGCCCGAAACGATGTTGCGGTAATCCCAGGCGAACGCGACGATCAAAACGACAGCGCCCACGAGGATGCCGCCCCAGTGCGCCATTCGGATATGTACATGACGCATAAACGCGTACACCCCGCACGCGATCATCGCGATCGATACCAATAGCGGCGCGATCACCGGGCCGACCCACGGCACCGGCAGCATAAACAAAATGTCCCAAGTAAACAGCGAAGCCGGCCACGCGATCAGCAATTTCAGACACGCGTAGAACGTGATATCCCAGACCCCAAAGGCGAGCGCAAACGCGCCCATGCATTGCACGGCATTGCGCGAGACCATCAGTGCCACCGCGAAGAGCATAGCGATCGTGGCAGCCTCGCGCCCCGCTTCCACGGCGGCGTAGCGCGCGTGAATGCGGTCAGGCACGACGAGTTGCGGCGACAGTGGGAACAGTTCGTCGGAGGGGAGGATCATGCGCGATGGCTCGTAGAGCACGCGAAGGTAAACGACGACGGCGGCTTCCAAATATCCAAACGAAATTCCGAACAGAACGAGGGCGATCAACTTGCGAGTCATGAACTGCTACATCGATTATGGACTCATGTGCCGGTTGGCCGTAGGTTTGATCCTGATGCAGGCGATGCTGCTGGCGGCGGACGCGCCCGCAGACCGCGGCTTCTTAAAGTGGCTCGACAATATTGCCCAGCGGCAACTGGATGCACGCGATCGCACCGTGGCCGCGATTACGACGCCGAACGCCGCGCGCGAGCGGCAGCAGTGGGTGCGCGCGAAGGTGCTCGCGCTTATTGGCGGGTTGCCGGATTACAACGGTCCGCTGCAGGCTCGTGTAACCGGCGTCATCCAGCAGCCTGGCTTCACTATCGAGAAGGTCATTTACGAAAGCCGGCCGGGACTTTTCGTGACCGCGAACCTGTACCGCCCGTCCGCGGCAGGAAAATATCCCGGCATTCTGCTGCCGCTCGGGCATTGGGACTACGGCAAGCCGGCGGTACAACGGATCGCGGCGAATCTCGCGCTGAAGGGCTTTGTCGTGCTCACGTACGATCCCATCGGGCAAGGCGAACGTCAGCAGGCCTGGAGCGCGATGCTGGAACGCTCGCTGGTAGGCGGCTCGACGGAGCAGCATTTTCTCGCGGGCGCGAAGCGCGTGCTCATGGGCGAGAGCTTCGCGCGCGACCGCGTCTTCGATGCCAAGCGCTCGCTCGATTACCTGGTGAGCCGCGCAGACGTGGATGCGCAACGCATCGGCGTCACCGGCTGCTCCGGCGGCGGCACACTCACCACCTTTATCTCGGCGCTCGATCCGCGCGTGAGGGTCGCGGCGCCGGCCTGCTACATCACCTCGTTTCATGAATTGTTCAGCGGCTCCGTAGGCGATTCCGAGCAGAGCATCCCGGGCTTCATCGCCGCGGGGCTGGATGAAACGGACTTCGTCGAATCGTTCGCACCAAAACCATGGCTGATTGGCTCGACGCGCGGCGACTTCTTTCCGATCGCCGGCACCAAGCGCGCGTACGATGAGTCGCGCCGCTGGTACGGGCTGTTCG
>JAICMB010000809.1 GCA_025929455.1 Bryobacteraceae bacterium
AAACTGGCGGAGCCGATTCCCGGGCCGAGCACGGCGGCGTTTCAGAAAATCGCGCGCGAGTATAACGTCGTGATCATCGCTTCGCTCTTCGAGAAGCGCGCTTCGGGGCTTTATCACAACACCGCGGTGATCATCGACGCGGGCGGCGCGTTGCTTGGCATCTACCGGAAGATGCACATTCCGGATGACCCACTTTACTACGAGAAATTCTATTTCACGCCGGGCGATACTGGGTTTCGCGCCTGGGATACAAAATACGGGAAGATCGGCGTGCTCGTGTGCTGGGACCAGTGGTACCCGGAAGGCGCGCGGCTGACTGCCTTGCAAGGCGCAGAGATTCTTTTCTATCCGACCGCCATCGGCTGGCATCCCAGCGAGAAAGCCGAGTACGGGGAGAACCAGCACGGCGCGTGGGAAACGATTCAACGTTCGCACGCGGTTGCGAATGGTTGCTACGTCGCCAGCATCAATCGCATCGGCGTCGAAAAACCAGCCGGTGGCGATGGCATCGAGTTTTGGGGACAAAGTTTTGTCGCCGGCACGAGCGGCCAAATTTTGGCCAAGGCCAGCGTCGAAAACGAAGAAGTGCTCCTGGTCCCGATCGAGTTGGACAAAGTCGATGTCACGCGCACGCACTGGCCGTTCTTTCGCGATCGGCGCGTCGATGCTTACAGCGACATCACGAAACGTTACATCGACCGCGTCTGAGCCTCCGCGCTCGCTCCATGGCTGTTAAAAATTCGGCGTCAGAAACACCCGCTCAACTCGGCTTTCGCATGCCGGCTGAGTGGGAACCGCAAACCGCTGTATGGCTCTCGTGGCCGCACAACAAAAAGACTTGGCCCGGTTTTTTTCGTCCGATCCCAGCGAAGTTTGCCGAAATCGCTGCAACGATTAGCCGCTACGAAGACGTTCGCATCAACATCGGCAAACCGCTGCAGGCGCGCGCACGCAAGCTGCTTGAAAAGGCGGGCGCCGATCTGACCAAGGTCACGCTTTTCGATCACCCGACGAACGACGCCTGGTGCCGCGATCACGGTCCGATCTTCGTCAAGAACGACAAGACCGGCGAAGTTGCGCTGACCGATTGGGACTACAACGCCTGGGGCGGCAAATACCCGCCGTACGATCTCGATAACACGATCCCGCCAAAAATCGCGCGTGCGCTGAAGCTGCGACGGTTCGAGAAAAAGATGATTCTCGAGGGCGGTTCGATCGACGTGAATGGCGCCAGCCTTCTGCTCACGACGGAGGCATGCCTGCTGAACAAGAATCGCAATCCGTCGCTGACCAAGGAGCAGATCGAGCAAGCGCTGCGCGATTACCTCGGGATCAAAACCGTGCTGTGGCTGGGCGACGGTATCATCGGCGATGATACAGATGGTCACATCGACGACTTGAGCCGTTTTTTCCGCGAAGACGGAATCGTCACCGTGGTAGAGAACAATCGCCGCGACAAGAATCACAAAATCCTGCAGGAAAATCTCGAGCGCTTGCGCGCGCTGCGCACCCCCGCAGGAAAGAAGTTCAAGATCGCCGAGCTGCCGATGCCGAAGCCCTGTTTCTGCAAAGGCCAGCAGCTGCCGGCGAGCTACGCGAATTTCCTGGTCATAAATGGCGCCGTGCTGATGCCGGCGTTCCAGCAGCCTAAGCGCGACGCGGAAGCGGCGGACGTGCTCGCGAGCTGTTTCCCCGG
>JAICMB010000479.1 GCA_025929455.1 Bryobacteraceae bacterium
CATCGCCAAGGGAATGGGCGTAACCATCCGGGAGATGATGAACGCGACGATTACGGAGGATTATCCCGACGCGCCGCCCAAATTCCAGGAACGGTACCGCGGCGTGCACGTGCTGCAGCGCGACGAGAACGGGCTTGAGAAGTGCGTGGCGTGCTTTTTGTGTGCGGCCGCCTGCCCGGCGGACTGCATCTACATTGAGGCCGCCGAGAACACCGAAACGCTGCGCATCAGCGGCGGCGAGCGGTACGCGAAGGTCTACAACATCGATTACAGCCGCTGCATCTTCTGCGGCTATTGCGTGGAAGCGTGCCCGACGGATGCGATTACGCACGGCCACGGCTTCGAAATCGCGAGCTACAACACCTCGACGTTGATCTACCGCAAAGAGCAGATGCTCGCGCCCATTCCGCAGGGCGCGGAGTTCCCGCTCAAGGCATCCCAGCAGGAAGTGCCCATCGGCCACTAGCGCCGCCGTTAAGCGCGTGAGTGCTCGATCTGCTCTTTCTGATTGTTCTCGCCGGTGCCCGTAAAGTCCGTCATGCTCGCGACGCCTCCGATGGCCACGGCCTGCATACGGAAGAACTTGCTCCCCGGTTCGCCCGAAAACCGCATCAAGCTCGGCAGCGACGCGCACATACCCACCGTGCCCAGGTCGATGCGGCCGTGCGTCGGGAAGCTGATCACTTTGAAAATGCCACCCGGCATGTCCGTCAGCATCACGTTGGTGCCGATAGCAGCGGCGGTCAGCATTGCGCTAATGCTTGCCACCTTGTTCTTGTTCCAGAGTTTCACGGCGACGGCGGCCGTCGCTCCTACCATGGCGTAATCGATAACGGCGTGCATGCCCGGCGAGATCACCTTCGGCATCCGCTTCACTCCGGCATCGGTGAGTTTTTCAATCAGGCTCATACTTCATAGACGCCGCGGTGGTCCTGGCCTTTCTCTTCCGGGCAAATCCGCGGCTCGCGCGCACTATAATGGTCCCTTAATGCGCCGCCCGTTACTTGCCATTCTCACGTTATCGCTACTCCCCGTCCTTTCCGCACAGGTCCGTATCGCGCCTGACAAGGTCGAAATCGACGTCGGGGGCGAGCCGTTCACTGCGCTGTACTCGGGCCCCGAAACGAATAAGCCTTATCTGTGGCCGCTGCGTACAGCCGATGGCAAAGTCATCACGCGCCGCTGGCCCATGGAGCAAAATACGGGCGAGACCCACGATCACATCCACCACCGCGGACTGTGGTTCGCCTATGACGACGTGAACGGCGTGAAGTTCTGGGAGAGCGATCCGTCTTACCACCGGCCGGGCATGGGCAAAATCGTGGTCGCCGGTCTGCGCTGGACCGATGGCGACCGCACGGGCACGCTCACGGGCGATTTCAACTGGAACGATCCGGAAGGCAAAACGCTGCTGGTAGAGCACCGCGTGATGACGTTTCACGACGACCCGCAACTGCGCGTCATCGATTTCGATATTACGCTCACGCCGCGTGAGAAAGTGACCTTCGGCGACACCAAGGAAGGCGCGTTCGCGATCCGGCTCGCCGATGCACTGCGCGAAGGCAAGGGCACCGGTCACATGACCAGCGCCACCGGCGGGCACGGCGAAAAGGAAGTCTGGGGCAAGACCTCTAATTGGGTCGATTACTACGGGACCATCGATGGCGAAGCCGTCGGCGTCGCGATTTTCGACGCGCCCGGTAACGCTCGCCCGGCCCGCTGGCATGCGCGCGCGTATGGCCTCTTTTCGGTAGACCCGTTCGGGCAGCACGCCTTCGATCCGTCGCTTCCGGAAAGCCATTGGGCCGTTGCGGCCGGCCATCCGGTGCACTTCCGTTATCGCGTCGTGATTCATCCAGGCGATACGGAGTCGGCTCAAATCGCGAATCTGTACGCGGACTGGACGCGCACCATCCATTCCGGTCATTCCACGGCGGCGGGACGGTAACCGAGATATGAAAAAGACGGCATTCTTCCTCGCTTTCGCGGCGCTGGCGATCGCGGGCTGGCTGATGGCGCAGCCCGCCGGCGACACCGTCGTAGAAGGCTTCAAGATGGTGGAAGTGGCGTCCGTGGCCGACGCCATGGAGCAGCTTTACGGACAGCGCGCGTACATGTCGCACGACATGCGGCCGCTATTTCCCGCTAAGTTCGCGGGACGCGCGGTAACGGTGCTTATGAAAAAGGAAGAGCATCACGAAGGGCCCAAGGCCTCACAGGGTATGCTCGACGCCATCGATGACAACGGGCCGGGCTCGGTGTACGTGATGGTACTGGACGACGGGCTCGATTACGCGGGCATCGGCGGACTGATGGCAACGGCCATGCGGTATCGCGGTTTTGCGGGTGCGGTGATTGACGCCAGCGTGCGCGATACGCCGCAGCTTCGCAAGTTGCAATTTCCGGTGTTCAGCCGCGGCGTAGCGCCGTCGACGACCGTGAACCACTACCGGTTCGTTTCGTCGAAGGCCCCGGTCACGTGCGCGGGCGTGCGCGTGAATCCGGGCGACATCATCGCGGCAGATGAGGACGGCGTAGTGGTGGTCCCGCGAGAGCGCGCCGCCGACGTGCTGAAGAAAGCGCAGCAGCTCGATGAGACCGAGCACAGCATGCTGCCGTTCATCGAGAAGTACCGCAGCATCCGGCAAGCGGTGGCCAAGTTCGGCCGGATCTAAAACGTCACATGGTAGGATAAAAACGATCCCCACAGGCCCGGAGAGGTGGCTGAGTGGTCGAAAGCAGCGGTTTGCTAAACCGTCGTAGGGCCTTAAAGCTCTACCGAGGGTTCGAATCCCTCCCTCTCCGCCATATTTTCAATAACTTGCGTAACACCCGTAAGGATTGTAGTGCGCCGCGGTAGCTTTCCACGGCGCTCAACCTGTATCGTCGTCGCAAGAGGGACTGCAAAGTAGGCCATCCGGAGCAGTATCACTCAAGCGAATTTCAGGACGAAAACGAAACGGGGGCATCGAGGCGTGGTCCGAATTATGGTGGTGGGATAGCGGGGTCCTAGTTATCGTCGAACGAAATAACGAAAGCTGGAACGTTCCGGTCATGAAGGTGGTCGAGAAAGCGTCGGCGAGATACAGAAGGAGAAGCTAAAGGTCAGCGCCACACACGCCAACGCTCCGCGTCCGATCGCCGCAGTTCCTTCGGAAACGGAAACCGTTCCGCATTGAAAATTTCTTTAATCCGGACCGAGTTCTCCTTGGTCCATGCACGACGGCTCGCGGATCGCTTCGTCCCGGGCTCGCAGAGTAGCGCCTCTTCTCGCGTTCCAAACTCAACCGTCGCAACCAGTACCCACCTGTTCCCTCCGACGGCTGACGCTTCGCTCGTTCTTATGACTGTTGTGTTGCTCCAGCCGATGGCGAAGGTCTGCCGTCTGGCCGATGTAAAAGCGGCCCCTGTCGCTGAACATTAGGCACGTCCAGAACACTCAGCCCCTCCAGCCCGTTTTGAATCCTAACTCCCGATTGACCTTAAACGGGTCGCACCATGAAACACCGAACGTCGTGCAGACGTCCGGCAGCCTCCGGTTCTGGCGCTTCTTGGAGGGAGCAGAGACCTCCCGCGTGACTACAAAACGGTCTGCACC
>JAICMB010000381.1 GCA_025929455.1 Bryobacteraceae bacterium
GTCGGACTGCTGCATGGCGTGCTGCGACACTTCGAGATGAAACGCGAGATTGAGGCGCGCCGTGTTCAATTCAATGCTGAGTCCCAATCCTTGCCGGCGGAGGTCCGCGGCGAGGAGATCGAGGCTTTCCAAAACGGAATCGGAGCGGCTTGACATCTTATTGAAGCGATCGCGTAACGGTTCCAGATCGACCGTGGGAGTGACGGGCACAGCGGCCGCTGGTGTTTGCGCCTGCTGAACGGGTTGCGCGGGCGGCAGCGCTGTTTGCGCAGGCGGATTCGCGGCCGGCTCTCTGGACTGGATAGCGCGGGGCGCCGGTGTGCGAGCGACGGGCTGCTCGCGGCGGGCCGGCGGCGGCGGTTGCGGTCCAGTTTCTGTTGACGCAGGTTCTTGCACTTGCGAGACGGGCGGAGCAGCGACAGCATTGCTCGCAGCAGCGGGCGGCGTCTGCACCGTTGGAGCGGGCTGAACCGTTTGCGCGACCGGATTCCCACTGGCGCGTGCGTGCCAGAGCTTCGGAAGCGCGATAATGGCCGCCACCAGCAACGCGACCGTTACCACCGATCCTAGTGCCATATACAAACCGCGCCGCGAGCGCTGCGCGGGGGGATGAGCCACCACTGGCGGTGGCAGCGGCGCCGCGATCGGAGGCGGCGGCGGTGACGAGACAGCGTGCGGTGTCGCTACGGTCGATACCGGAGAAGGCGGGGCGAACAGTGTTGTCCGGTCTTGCGCGGCTGAAGCGGCAGACGCTACCGGCGCTCCTATTCCCCGGCTAACACCGGACAGGGCCGCCCGGAACGCCTCCGCGGACTGGAAACGCTGTCCCGCATCCTTTGCCATAGCCATCAGGATCAGGTCGCTCAGGGCGGGTGGCAGCGACGGATCCAACTCGGCGGGCGGAACCGGCATCTGCTGGAGGTGCGCCGCCATTATCGAATAATCGCTGTCTCCCTGGAACGGCCTGCGCCCGGTAGCGATCTCGTACAGCGACACGCCGACCGAATACAGATCGGAGCGCGCATCGAGCGCGGAGTCGCCGCGAATCTGCTCCGGCGACATGTAGAACAGCGAGCCGAGCGTGCGTCCGGTTTGTGTCAGCCGCGAATCGATGGTCAGCCGCGCGATGCCAAAATCCATCAGCTTCAACGTTCCCGACGGCGTCAACATCATGTTGGCGGGCTTGATGTCGCGATGCACGATACCGCGCCCGTGCGCATACGCAAGCGCGGCGAGCACCTGGTCGATGTACGTCAGCCCGCTGGGAAGCGGAATCGGGCCGCGGCGCATCATCGCCTCTACGGTTTCGCCCGGCACGTACTCCATCACCATGAGGAGCTGGTTTTCAGCCCGTACGGCCGTGTGCAGCACCGCGATATTGGGGTGATCGAGACTAGCCTGTACCTTGATCTCGCGCAGGAACCGGTCCGCCAGCTCCGGATTGCTGTCCAGATCGGGCAGCAGGACCTTCAGCGCTTCGACGCGGTCGGAGATGACATTACGGACCTTATACACTTTGCCCATGCCGCCCGCGCCGAGCAGCTCGAGGATCTGGTAATCGCCGATGGTGGCGCCCGCTTCAAGACTCATTGAAAACCTCTAGTAAGCTGTCCCAGTCATTTCGCAATCGCTCGCGCATCCGGAAGAGCGGGTCTGGAGACCCGCTGCAGGCGTGGACGCCTGCCCCACGCGGACCCTCATCGGTTTCTGGCTCGGACAGCATACTAATTGCTGACCGCGTCGCCGATCTTCGGAGGCGTCGAGCCGCTAAACTTCCCGAGCGCCGACAGATCGTCAACGTCGGTAATGACTAGCTCGCCGAGATTGTTCTCGATGCGGCGGATCACCTTTCCGCTGGCGGGATCGCGAATCTCACGCACCGGGCGCACCACTTTCAAATGATCGCCTTTGCGGACGCCAGCTTTGCTTCCGATGTTGAGCACAATGGTGTCGCCGGAGACATCCGCCACCAGGCCGTTCAGCTTCACCGCATGCGTCGGCATGAAGGAGGAGTCCGCTTGGAGCTTCTGCGCCAGTTCCGTGATGGCCTGATTAGTGGCCTCGCCGATAATGGTGTTGTTGAAGTTGCTGCTGCCCATGTCGTAGCTGCCGCCACCGCCGCCGTTGATGCTGCCGCCTGCGCCGAGCAAGTTCACGCCGGAGCGCTGCGATTCGCCATGACCCGAAACCGAGGCCAGCACCTGCGCCGTATCCACATTGATGAGCCGCGCCGTGATTTGAACTACGGCCTTGCTTTCCTTGCGCCCCACCCCGCCGATGCCGTAGCGGGAGGTGATGCCGCCGAACGCGCGTCCGCCGACGCTTTGGCTTTTGTCATCGCGGCCGAATTGCGTGATGCTGCCGATAACAATCGCATCGACGCCCAGCACTTTGCCTAGCTTGGCGGCCGTACTGGCGTCGGCACGATCGCTATTCGAGAAATTCTGCTCCGCGAGAACCTTGTCGAGCGCCTTGCGTTCGATCACGGAGTACACATGCCCGTTCACAAGGCGGTCGACGAGCATATCGGCGATGCCTTTGCCCACGTCCGTGTTCGTACCGAAAATGGCCGACACGCTGCTCTGGACGGTACCGTATTCAAAATTGAGCACGGCCACCCGTTTCTGCGGCTGCGCGGAAACGGAGGCCAGCAGAGCGGTAGCGGCTGCCGCCGCCAGGATCATGTTTTTACCCATAGCACCCACATTCAGGAATTATATCGGCTCAACCGGAGAAAGACCTTATATACCCGCGGTGCGTAGCGGGAGTGGTCTTATTAGAGTACGCGCGATACGGCCCCGCAAAGGGCCACGTGCGCTGCCGTTAAACGGTTCAGCCCGCCGCGTTAACGGCGCTATTTCGGCAGCATCGGCTTGCCCTGGTGCGCCACCAGCAGATCGTGCATGTCGTTGGCGTGCTCTTCCTCGTTGGCGAGAATGCCTTCCATCATGACGCGCGTGGCGGGGTCCTTATCGGCGAAGAACCGGACCAACTCGCGATAGTGGTCGCACGCAATGCGTTCCGCGATCAAGTTTTCCTTGATCATGTCGATCAGGGTTTCGGCATCTGCATACTGTGAAGCGGAGCGAACGGCCAGCCATTCAGGATTGAAGTTGGGCTTACCTCCGAGCTGGTTGATCCGCTCGGCGACCGCGCGCATGTGAGCTTGCTCTTCCTTGGCGTGTTCCTCGAACTCCTTTTTTACGCTATCGCTCGAAATGCCGGTAGCTGCGATCGCATTCATTGTATACCGCAGTACACAAACAATTTCCGTGGCCAGCACCGTCTGCAGAATGTCGATCGCTTGGCCGATATCGCCCTGATAGGATTCCGTAACGGGTCCCTTTTCGATGCTTTCGCGCGCGCGAGCCCGCAGTTGCTGCACATCCGTCAGAAAGGGTTGGTCGTTTTTCGTATTTGTGCTCATCGGTTCATAGAGGCGATTTCGCCGCCGATCGTCACAGTCTTTCACGCGCGTTGGGCGCGCAGGGATGCCCAGGCCGCATTCCTCGTGCACGGCTTGGATGGCGCGCTCGAGACCGGCGCGGCGCACGACGATGCTGATGGTTAGCTCGCTGGAGCCCTGCGCGATCGCAATGATGTTGACGTTCTGACGGGAGATGGCGCTGAAGATGCGGCCGATTCACATCCGGCGTTAACGCACATCGACCGGCCGGGGTGCGAATAGAGCGAACACGAGCAAGGCGATTTCAACAGTGCCCAGCACGTAAAAGACGAACCGAATTTTCGGCCACAGCCACACCGGAAGTTGGTCAGAAAACCTATCCACGAGTGCAGTGTTCAACGTAATATCACGAACTGTTTGCGGTTCCTTCGCCCAACGTGTAGAAAGCCAATTGCCCCTGATATTAGCGAACAATATCGCGAGGAATATAATTCGGACGATTCCGAAACCATTACCTGTGTACCTTTGGGCAACAAGTGCGCTCAGCAAATAGGCAAAAAATGCCGCGTTGGCGGCTACTCTGCTGCGCTCCCGGACGCCGACAGCGGCGAAAAAAAAGAACATGCATTCGAAAATACCCGCACCGATCGAACCCATAATGGCATCGACGACAACCGTCATCGCTGCGACGATTGCGCAAATCCAAAATCCCTGAGTCGCGATGTATTCGAAATCTTCTTCGTTGCGAATGGTGGGCCAGAATAGTGACCGCAATCGGCTTTCAGAGCGAGGTGTCGAATCA